>JBGTCB010001112.1:0-8396 GCA_041748995.1 Saprospiraceae bacterium
AACCCACGAGTTTCTCGATAAAGGACTAGGTAGTTATCAGCTCTATTATTACCGGATTATTCCTGTGGGGGATGACGATGAAGTATTTCTCCCTTCCGACGACATCCGGGCAGAGACCTTTGAAGCCGGGGTCTCCCCGGAGATCAGCGTGGTTCAGATCAACACGGATAAGGTCAGGAAATATGAAAAATTCGAATTAGCGCTAAAACCCGGGCATGTGGGGGTTCATAATCCTTATGATCCGGAAGATATTGATGTTTTTGCCTTTTTTATTTCGCCCGGTGGAGACACCACCTGGATCAATGGATTTTATGATAATTTCCAGAATGCGGATATCTGGAAAGTACGATTTGCTCCCCATTTAACCGGCCGCTGGTCTTATCAGGTTTTTGTTCAGGATGCCGGAGGGATGGGACAGACGGCCAAAGCTTCCTTTGACGTATTGGACTCGGAACACCATGGTTGGATTCGGCCTTCGAAAAATAATCCCCATTATTTTGCTTACGATGATGGCACCTCGTATTATGCGGTGGGAGTATACTCACCATGGAGAAATAATGAAGAGCGGTTTAAAACATTTGCAGCGCACAAAGCCAATCTCTTTGCGATCTGGGATATTGGCTACGGAGGATTTGTCAACGAAACCGGAATCATAGAAGAAGAACTAGGCAAATACAATCAGGAAAAGGTTGGCCGTATAGATTCGTTGTTGTCCATCCTGGAGAAAGACAACATTCAGCTGATGTATGCTATCTGGCCCCATGACCTGTTTTCAGAAACTGTGTGGGCCACGGAGTGGGATAAAAATCCTTACCGGGAGTTCACGGATGCAGTAGACGTATACCGGGACGAACTAGCCTGGGAATATCAGAAGAAGAAATACCGCTATATGATTGCCCGGTTTGCTCATAGCCGGAGCATGGGCATTTGGGAGTTGATTAATGAGATGAATGGCACCGATGGCTGGAAGGAAGCGCGTTTTGAGGCAGCCTATGAATGGGTCGAAAAGGCAGATAAATATTTTGAAGAAAACGATCCCTACAATCATCCGGTGACTGCTTCATTCAGTGGAGGCTTTGGGGAGTACAGGAAACCTCTTTATGAAAAAAATGATATTCCAAACTTACATGTATATCCTGAACAGGGTTGGGCTCTTCAGTACCCCGATGATACATTGAGAAGTGATATGTACAATTATGCCTGGGCCAGCCGCCGGTTTTGGGATGATTTTGAAAAGCCCGCTATTTTTGGGGAAGCCGGAGCCGATCTCTCCTATTATCATCGCGACGATCCTCGCTATCATGAAGCTTACCACAATGCCATCTGGGCTTCTCTGAGCAATGGTCTGGCCGGCATTCCGGTTTGGTGGATGTACACTCACCTGACCTCTCAGGACTGGATGCATCTAAGTTACCTGGCAGATTTTGTCAGAGATATTGATTTTGCCAATGAACCTTATGCCCCGGCAACCATGACAGGAGAGGGGAGTGATGCATTTGCCATGATTTCCGGTCAGTCAGGTTTTGGCTGGGTGAGGTCTTACACAAAAGACGACATCAGCAATTCAGAAGTACAACTTCTGGGTTTGTCCGAAGGTACCTATCAGATATTATGGTTTGATACCTGGACAGGTCAGGAGGCTGGTACCGGGCAAATGAAGACCAAAGAAGGACATTTAATCCTGAGCGTACCGGAATTGGTGGCGTCGCAAAAAGATATAGCCTTTAAGATTCAGAAAATTCAAGGGTAACGTAACCAGATCATAAACCGGGATTAAATTAGATCTGGTTTGTCAATTGGACATGCCTCCTATCACTTATGATGATGTGAAATCTCTTAACTTCACCGGCCTGGACGACCTGTATAGGTTTCATTTCTCCGGACTTTAAAATTTAACGATGAATTCACAGAAAATAAGATGGGGCATCATCAGTACTGCCAAAATAGGGTTAAACCGGGTGCTGCCCGGAATGCTTAAAAGTGAAATTTGCGAAATTGCCGCAATCAGTTCCCGTGACCTTGCTAAGGCACAGCAGGCGGCAAAAGATTTGGGAATAGGAAAAGCCTATGGATCCTATGAAGCACTTTTAGCGGATCCCGACATCGATGCAATTTATAACCCTTTGCCCAATCACCTGCATGTGCCATGGACGATCAAAGCGATGCAGGCAGGTAAGCATGTGCTTTGTGAAAAACCACTGGCCTTAACAGCCGGCGAAGCTCAAATTCTTCTGGAGGAGAGTAGAAAATACCCTCAGCTCAAAGTGATGGAGGCATTCATGTATCGATTTCACCCTCAATGGCTCAAAACCAGGGAACTGGTTAAGGATGGATTGATTGGTGAGGTAAAGACCATCCAGTCCTTTTTCTCCTATTTCAATAACGATCCGCAGAATATCCGGAATATGGCCGATATCGGAGGAGGTGGGTTGATGGATATCGGTTGTTACTGTATCTCTTTTGGCCGGTTTATTTTTGAAGAGGAACCCCGGAGAGTGGTGGGATTATCCGACCATGATCCCGACTTAAAGACAGACCGCATTGTGTCAGGAATCATGGATTTTGGTGGAGGTAAATCCAATACATTTACTTGTTCAACCCAGCTTATGCCTTTCCAACGTTGTCTGGTTTTTGGAACGGATGGATATATTGAGATTGAAATTCCGGTCAATGCGCCGATCGACCGGAGTACCCGCATCTGGTTAGTCACAAAAGATCAAAAAAAAGAATTGACTTTTGATATCTGTGATCAATACCGGCTTCAGGGTGATGCTTTTTCGTTGTCTATTCTAAAGGATGAACAGGTACCCACACCTTTAATTGATGCAATACAAAATATGCAGATCATTGATGCTCTTGTGGAAAGTGGGATATCCAGTCAGTGGATCACTTTGCGATCCGGTTAGATTTTAATTGTTTTTCATCTTAAGTGGACACATTTAGTTACAACCCTGCAGTTGAATCTCAAAGACAGCACCGGATTCAATTTTAAAACCTTCCCGAAGTAAAATACTGTCCTGAGCCTTGAGCCACACTTCCTGACCTGGATGAATAGCTACATCTCCTGCTCCGGTCAGGTTGCCAGCCTCAATAAACTTACCAGCCTGAATATTGCCCGACAGAAGAAACGGACCATTATAGACGATCACCTGGTCACAATTCACTGAACAATTTTCGGGACAGGAGCCCCCGCAGTCTATGCCGGTTTCGTTGCCATTCCGGATTCCGTCCGAACAGGTAGGAGCCAGACAACTCGGGTCGTGGTTTGGGAGAATGATTACACTCATTTCTGATGATTTCATTTCTGAAATGGTGCTATAGTGAGCTTCCAGATTAATGGATAGGGTACCCGTCGATGATACCATGACAATAGGAGAGGTTTGCATCGTGCTTGAAGGAGAGGCATTTATACCTGAGAAAGTCCAAAGCACCGAATTTGGTGTGACTTCTGCCAAATTGTTAAACTGAATGGTGGTAGCTCCACATGAGCGTATGGATTCTGGCTGATGGTTTATGTTGGCAAGGACGAAAGGATGACACACCGTAGGTACGGTCTCCACACCATAAGGCCGGTTTGGACTATTAGCCAACACTGCGTTCATCCGGGCTTTCTGACCCTGTGTAAAGATATTCATGCAGCCGTCCGCTGAATAATCCATGTAGTTTTCGATCATCCGGGGTGAGCCACATTGATCTGGTTTGTTGCAGGATGGCAAATCGGCATAATATGCATAGGAGCAGGGGGGAGTGTCTGTGCAATAATCATCTGCCTGGCAATCTCCATCACCCCAAAGGTGCCGCAGTCCCAGCCAGTGACCGATTTCGTGCGTTGCCGTTCGTCCCTGATTATACGGAGCGGTAGCCGTACCAGTTGTTCCTGTTGCGGTGGGAATGACGACGATCCCATCGGTTTGGGCTAATCCATTATTTGCCGGAAGATGAGGCAATCCCGAAGTGTTGGGAAATTGGGCATAACCAATATAGTAATCAGGTAAGGCTGCAACCCAATAGTTTAGAAAGAGTAAAGGATCTTGTGAGGTGGAGGGTTTGATAAAATTATCCACCTGTTGTCTGGAAAAAGGACCGGCTCCCCAATTGGACCAACGTAAGATACCAGGTTCCGGTAAGACATTTCCATCTTCGTCTACAAGGGCCAGGCAAAATTCAATTTCCGCATCAGCACCGTCGGGATGATCATTGTATCCACTACCCGTCCGACGAAAATCCTCATTTAATACATCCATTTGTGATTGCACCTGAGACGCTGTGATGTTACTACCAACACCTACCGCCTGACCGGGATTATGAAATATATGGAAGATCACCGGGATAGTGCGAATAACCCCGGCACTCCTTTTAGTAGTTGATTGTTGTTCAGCAATTTTTTGCGAGATCCAGCCTTCAAAAACATCATCGGAAGGAAGGTTGTCAGGGAATTGTGACTTTAGCCAGGTATTGTATTCCACGGTGCCACAAACTGGTCTCTTATCCTGGCTGAAAATATCCGTATTTTTATAAAATAGACAGGTGCAGACTATTGAAGCCTTTAACAAAAAATGACCGCATTTTGAGAACATGTTCGCTGGTAAAAGTTGGTATCTTCTTATGGAAAATCAAATTTGCTAAATTATCATGAATTAGAAACAACTTCGAAAGGATTCATCACCATTCTTAATCCGGATTATTCATTGGGTTTTTTCTTAGCGAGAGGTAAAAAATGCAATAAAGACGGCTTGGCCCTGATGCGAATGCCGTCAGGGTGCTCCTGGTGGAGGCTATTGAAATACCCAAATTGCGCTGATATTTATCTGATTATTTTTGTCGTAGGAAGATCACAGCCGTTCTCGTCGTTTCTGACTTGTTGATCCCCTGCCCGGCATGCCTCGGTAGACGGTGTCAGTCAGTTACAACCCGGGTAGATCTCCGGGGTTGGAAATGATGAACAATTCCGAGCATATTTTGTGTTAGAGAAGGCAGAAAACGCAGGCAGAGCTATAGCTCTGACGAGACAATCTAATGCATAATCCGGTTTAACTACATCATCCTGGAGACCAATGACGATCGCTCCGAACTCATAGCGACATACGGGCACATAAGCCCGTTTTGATTCCAGGTTTGATATTCCTCCGACGCAAATACGGGAGAAGTACCTGGGTTGAAATGAAAATATTTGTGATAATGAAAACTGCCAGATTGAAACTGACAGCGTAAAATAGTCGGTGGTTAGTAAATCGGAGCATGATGTAATGAGCCGGCCCATTTACCGATAAATTTCATCTGGTTCAATGTTAAAACTAAGCGAAATCCAATTCTACTTGCACAAAAAATCGGTTCCCATGATTATCGCAAGTTGTCGGGAGCTAATGCAACCGGAAGGTTATCTTTCGAATCTTTTTAAGATCGAATCAGTTTAACCTGGGTAGCAACGGCACCCTTAGGGCCCATATCAAGGATAAAGGAAACTTTGTCATTTTCCTTCACAGCTTCTGCAATATTACTCGAATGAGCGAATATACTTTCCTGTGTGTGGGAATCAACGATGAAACCAAAACCTTTTTCCTGATTGAAAAATTTGACAGTACCCATGCGTTCCTTTATTGGTGAAGAATCGACGTTGGGTCGGTTGTCGAGAATGATATCTTCAGCCCTGATTTTTCTTCTTTTAGTTGGATCCGGGGGAGTCGATGTTAAATTACCATCTTCATCGACATAAGAGAACTGTTCCTCAAAAGTCTTTTTACCGGTCTCTTCCTTTTCAATTTTACGCTGTTCCCGGCGTTCAATTTTATCTTGCCTTTTCTTTCTTTGTTTTTTCTCTCTTTCCTTCTTGTTAAACGTCTGCTGAGATTTTGCCATACACTATAAATTAAGTTTAAAAATATTCACCCTTGAAGATATCTATTCGGAGGGCAGTCTATCAGAAATTCTACCTACAGCGACAAATGCAACAAGTTGCCGCAAAGATAAGGAAAATAATCCCTTTGCTGGTGAATTATGCTTTATCAGAAATGGCAATAATTTAAAGGAACTATAACCGCCTGCATAACCCACCTGCTGAAATCCAAAAGCTTTTTCTGACCTTAAGATTGACCCTTCCCAATGAAAATCTTAACAGGATTTCGATCTGTCATGTTCCATTGTTACGAAAAAAAGTCTTTTTATTTTTGTGAAAGTGTAATTGTTAGTCATCCGGCCATTCAGTTTCCACGCCTTCTTTCCTGATTCGTAGCTGGAAGTCCCTGAGCCGGCTGCTGTCTTGATAGATTACTCTCGGAGTGAGTTTCTTATCAATAGCCTCGACAATAGCAAGTCCGGCTGCTTCACCGATACTCCATTCAACCGGATGCAAACGGTAACAGCCATTGGTAATGTGGGTGGTACCGATATTTTTATTGGCTGGCAGGAGATTTTCCATTCGCTGCGGGATTAGGGCACCCAGGGGAATCTGAAATGGTAAGGACGGGAAATCGATATAGTTGTCTCCCCGGTTGCTGGGATGCAGATCGATATGATAGTACCCAATACCCACGCTGTCTGGGAAAGTTGCCGATCTTTTCTGACCAGAGACCTCCAGTCTGTTAGCGGCACCCACATGCTCTTCTGTGACCGTAAATTCTGCCCGGATTCTCCTGGATTCCCTCACATAAGGATATTTGGCCATACCGTCCAGGGAACCCATGACATCACCTCTCAATCGCAGACCTGGCCAACCCTGACCCCCATCGGGTCTCGGAACTTCCGTCTGCAACCAATAAAACAGAGATAAGCTGAGCTGTTTTGATTGTTCAATATATTGATGGAAAGCTTCATCGTCAGCTCCTATCAGATTGCCAAGCATGAAATCATTCTGTGGCCAGTTGACGATGGTTATGTCGCCCGGATAAAATCCTGGGGTAAAATTATCCCGATGTATGATTCGTCGGTAGTTCCACAGATTGAGTTTGTCACCGGTAGGTACACCTTCCGGGTGAAATCCCAATTCCCGGGGTTCCAGGGTTTTGGGGTTGGAGTATTTAAGATCCAACAACTTTCCTGACCAGGGTGGACTCAGATCCGGAATATGATTTCTCCAGAAATCATAGGTGGCCGGGCGGTCTATCACAGCATTAGCTCCTGGTACATAATCCATCGCAAAACACATGGTAAAGGCCTGTACATTGTCCGGGTTTGCTACATCCGGAGCATGGTGTTCTCTGGTTTCCGATCGTGACTCGGTACCGGTGATAAACTCCGTTCCGGTCAGTGGTAGCAGATCGCCTAGTTCGGTTGCATCCAGAAAGTAGGGAGCGGTGAAGATCCTTTCGTTTCCATCCCTTAGGTTTCTGAAGCTGATTGCTTTCACGAAATCACCATCGACTTCGGCTTTTACCGGTTTGTGCTCAGTGAAAAGTTGGAGTTGCCCGTTACTTAAGTAGGGAGCCAGCATTTCAAGGAGTACCGCCACAGCGACTCTGGGTTCGTGACATAACCGTGATACACTTCCGTTGCCGGGATTTAGATTTGGCAGGTTTTCTGCGGCCTCCGTCAAAGGATAGTGGCGTTTATAGTAATTTCTTACAGCCGTGCGAAAATTCCGGGATGATTGAGGTGCACCATGGGTTTCTATCCATTGATGCTCGTCCGGTGGTACTCCCTGGCTGGTAATTTGTCCACCGATCCAATCTGTTTCTTCCGTCAGGATCACTTTGAGTCCATTGCGTAATGCTGCCAGCGATGCCGCGCAGCCACCCAGACCTCCACCGGCAATGATAAGGTCAGATTCGAATTCTCTTTGGGTTGGTTGAAGACCTCCTTTTGCGGAGAGGTCTCCCATGAAAGCTCTGGGTGCGATTACAACACCGGAACCCAGCGTGATGAGTTGAGAGAAATGACGACGATCCATAGGGTTTAAAGATGGGATTTTTCTATGAAAAATTCAGCGGTGTCGCACCTCTAAAGGGGTGACACCGCTTTTGGTCACCTTGATGGTGACTATGTTTTCCACCTCAAACGACCAGGAGGCTAGTGAAATACTCAGGTCGTTGTCGAGCCGATAATCGTCAAGCTGAAGTGGATGCCAATTCAATATGAGGGTTCAGTTCTAAATTTCATGTTTTAAACGACCTTTAATTTGGCTCAGGTATAAACGCTCCAACGATTGGACTTTGCTTCTATCTCTCTTCTACTTTTTGGCAGCAAAAAGTAGCAAAAACTGCCGTCTGTATTCGTCGGCGACCCACATCCAGGGGCTGCGCTATGAGCGAACGATTTCCACCCCAGGTGGAATAAAGATCCTGAGGATCTTTAAGTGAGTGAACCGCTAGCGGATGGGAGAGCAAGGCTACCATTCTGCTTATTACCAATAGCATAGAACTAACTAAATCTCTGATATCGATGAATTTATCCATTTTTAATCG
>JBGTCB010001113.1:0-4199 GCA_041748995.1 Saprospiraceae bacterium
CAGGGATAAACTTAATATAATGTTGATGTTCATGTTTTAACCTGGATTATGCATTAGATTATCTATTACGAGGTAAAACTGCTGCAAATACGGGCACATAAGCCCTGTTTTGATTCTCACTCTCGCGCAGCGCGCGGGACAAGCTATGATGGTGACCATGTTCTGCGAGTCAAAAAGCCCTTGGAGCACCCTGACGGCATTCGCATCAGGGCCAGGCCCGTCTTTATTGCATTTTTTACCTCTCACTACGAAAACCAAATGAATATTCCGGATTTAATTGCAGCTAACTCGTTTATACCATTACCTTTCTTGCTACAAACATGCCGATCGGCATGTTTGTAGCACCTTTTTGCCTCCAAATATACAACATGGTCATCTTCGGGCTGCTATGGCCCGTATCTCCTGCAAATATTGGATGTTAACCCCACGATTGGTCAAATGGGTGGCATATGGATGACGTAACGTATGTAAGGTAATGGGTCGTATGATCTCCGCTCTAGTAACCGCTCTTTTAAGATCTTGCAAGCACTGCTCTGATACCTTTCTTGGTCCCTCCAACGTCGCATCTCGAGATGGGTCTGGGTCCACCTCACCTGATCAAGCCGTTGAAGATGATCCTTAATCATCCGATTATAGGGAAAATCCAAACCGATCTGATCTTGCCCGCGGTGGGTAAACCGGTGCAACCGGATGACCGGAGTCTTTTTACCGGACATCACTGCATGCTCTTGGCTGAACTCTGATGAATGTCGATGGTCATATAGCCAGGTGTGTCGCAGTTGTTAAATTCGAAATATAACAAATCTCATCGAAAATGACAACGCATACTACATGGTAAATGTATTTTTGTATTGAATTTGGTCCTGCTATAATTTGCCGTTAAGTACAAATAGCCGCGCATTCAGCGTGCACCACACCTGTCGCAGTGCTCATGGAATGCACGTCTTTTTTAAACGCATCAATAAAAGTTTTTTCGCAACGCGCATTCTCTCACCTAACCTTTTTGAACTTGGCCGTTCCGAACAGTACCATCATTATTGCATTCTTGTCTTTCGTATCGAAAACCAATGAAGCTCCATCATCCGGATTGACAAACTCACCTTCCCCAACCGGAAGTACTTTGTATCTGTAGCCCCTGTCATTGCCATATAATATGCCTTCCGTCACAACAAAGTTGATCTTCCATTCTTTATTATCATCGTTCATGTATTCACCTTCCAAAAGTTTCAAATATTCAATAGGAACTTTTTTAATCAGGTCATCTGTCTTTATGCCATTGTCTTCTAAGATCTTTATAGCGTTTTCGTTACCCGGATTTAATTTTACAGATTGCTTGTAATTTTCGATCGCGTCTGTTTTGTTTCCGAGTGCCATGAGTGCTTCCCCATAGCTATCATAAACATTTGCTGATTTAGGAAACGCTTCTGTATTGAGTTTAAAAATGGCCGCTGCTTCGTTCACTTTGCCTGATTGCAGGAATTGGTACCCTGATTCGTTCATTTCGTATTCATTGAGGTTGTACCCGGTTGAATCTTTGATGCCTTTATAGTATTCAAGTGAAGCGGGAATCCCCTCTTTCTCGATCCTGTCTGCTAATGAAAAAGCAATAGATCTTTTAGGAAGATCGTAGGATTTATCATAAAGAATTGCAGCAATGGCACTCGTCATTTCATTCAGAGGAGCTCGTCCTGTGTTATTCAATAACACAATGAATGTTTTATCCGATGGGATTCGAGTGAGCTGTGTGTTAAAACCGTTTATCCCGCCTCCATGGCCGATTGTTTCTATTCGCTCTGCTGTGTTACCTAAGGGAATTTCACCAATGCCCCAACCATAACCATAATAACCCCCGCCTGACGGAATGTGTTTGGTAAATAACAGATCCATTTCTTCCTTTCGCAACAGTTGATTGCCATACAATGCCTGATCCCAGCGGTACAGATCTTCAACTGTTGAATACAATGCTCCCGCTGCGTATGGCACTGACATGTCAATAAAATTTGCGTTGACGTAACGCCTTCCATTTTTTTCATAGCCATTAGCCCTGTTCTTCAACAAGGTTTCATGATGATCATATCCGATATTATTCATTTTGAGCGGAGTAAAAATGTTCTCTTGTAATACCTGCTCGTAAGATTTACCGGTTACTTTCTCAATGATGTAACCCAATAGCAAATAGCCCGAATTACTGTAAGCGTAATTTTTGCCAGGCTCAAACTGCAGCGTTGAGTCAGCGGACATATTCACAAGCTGCATCGGATTGTAAGCATTACGGCTGATGTTCTTAAGGAACCCCGGAAAGGAAGTCATATTGGGAATCCCAGAGCTGTGTGTGAGCAGGTGATGAATGGTAATTACGTCTCCGGTTTTTTTAGGATAGTCAGGAAGATAAGTGGAAATGGGTACATCTAATTTCAATTTACCTTGTTCAACCAATTGCATGATCAGTAACTATTCAGGTCTAATTTAGAAATATTTTACAATATGTTACACATATAATAAAATTGTTATATATATTTGTATCTGTGACTAAGGAACAGATAGCAGAGCTTATAAAGGAAAATCTCTATTTAAAGGAGGAGATTAAACGACTTCGAGAGACAAATAGGGTCTTGGAAGAAAGGCTTAGACAATTAGAAGAAATAGTTCTGTCAAACAGTTCGAATAGTTCCAAGGCTCCTTCAAGGGATACACAAAAAGAGAAACAATTAAAGTCGTCACGTCGTAATAAGTCAGACCGCAAAAAAGGAGGCCAAGGAGGACACAAAGGGAATCATTTGAAAATGGTAAGTAATCCGACCAATACTAAGAGGATGGAAACCGAAGTGTGTGATGGCTGTGGTCTGGATTTAAGTATGGTTGAAGGGCAAGTGCTCCGGAAAGCACAATTATTCGATATACCTCCGATCGAAATCCATTTGACAGAATATCACCAAATTGAGAAATGTTGCCCCTGCTGCCAAGTGGTTAATAAGGGAGTGATGCCAAATGAACTGAGTACTGCGGCAACTGCTTATGGTGAGAACTTACAAAGACTGATAGCCTACCTTAATGTTCGGCAATTTGTGCCTGTACATCGATTAAAGGAATTAATTCAAACCGTCTATGGGCTCAATATTTCCACAGGATATATTGTCAATGTCCTTAGTCGAATGAAGAATCAACTCAAGGGATACTATGATACGATTAGAAAGGAAGTAGAAAAAAGCAAAGTGGGAGGTATGGATGAAACTGGGTGTGCGGTAAATGGTGAGTTGCATTGGCTTTGGACTTTTCAAAATTCCGAATATGTCATGCTCTTCCTTTCAGAAAATCGTGGAATAAAGACGATTAATGAAGTCTTCCCAAAGCACTTTCCAAATACCACGCTGGTTTCGGATTGTTGGAGGAGCTATTTCAAAGTCAAGTGCAAAGACCACCAGATCTGTCTTGCTCATCTAATCAGAGAGTGTAACAAATTGATTGACTTTCAAAAATCAACTTGGGCCAGAAACCTACGAAATGTTTTTACCAGAATCTATTGTCTAACCAAACTCCAGAAAATATCGAAGCACGAAAAACATAGAATCGAAATTGATTTGGATGAATTATTGGCTCGACCACTGAGAAAAGCCAGTTCACAAACCCAAAATCTCAAAAAAAGGTTGACCAAATATCGCACGTATGTCACGACCTGTTTGTACAATCGGAAAGTACCTCCGGATAATAATGCCTCCGAACGAGCCATCCGAAACACAAAAATAAAAAACAAAATATCAGGTGGATTCCGAAATCTGCAAGGAGGTGAGGCTTACTGCGTAATAAGATCCATTATTGATTCTGCAATTAAGCAAAATATTCATCCATTCACTGCCCTTTCTAACCCAAATATTCTATTCAAGACCTGAATAGTTACCATGATCAACATGCCAGTAAATTGTTTCGTGATGGAACCTAACCTATGTTTTGTGTCAGGCTGATTGGGAATATTCCATTCCATATCAGCCAATCCAAAACCCTTTTTGTAAATAACGTTGCCTTTCTCAGCGACCAGAACAGATCCATTAAATTTTCCATATTCAGTATAGGTACCTATTAACCTATCTAGTTTATCCACTTTTGCTTGTCCATAAGAGACATTGAAGATGCCTGTTACGATAATGACTCCCAAGAGGACAGGCTGAATAATTGTTCTTTTGGATTTACTCATCATTATTTCC
>JBGTCB010001114.1:0-8026 GCA_041748995.1 Saprospiraceae bacterium
AAGCCCATGCTAAATAATCATCAGTTTTTGATCAGACTTTTGTAACACTGATTGTTTCTGAACGGAAGGGTACCGAGTACATTACAAACTTGCCCAGACTGTCTTCACGAACTTCCGATGCGATAGTTTTTCCTCCCTGCATGACCGAGGTGTTGCTCCAGGACTGGGGGATATAGGTCTTTAAGGTGATGGGTACATTATAAACATCAGGATCCAGTTCGGATGTCAGACTGACGGTGATCAGATCTCCCTTAAGAGTGCTGGAGACCACGGTGTTTTTTCGTTCCCTCAGATATTTGGTTACATCGGCAAAGGTAGCCACCCAAAGATCAGGTTCCCTCTCCTTGATGTAGTTGAAATATTCCTGCAGTTCTGCTCCGGTACGGGGCTCCCAACCGATGCCGTCGACACCATGAAATACCAGGACTAGCCAAATATTGTCATGAGCCAGGCAGGTGTCTACCCAACTTTTCATGGTTTCCATACTAACATTGGTCAGTGGACCTCGCTGCCATTGTACATATTCTTTATCGGAAGTACCGGGTTGCTCTTTGTTTCCCCGGTTCAGTTCTTCCAACCAGGGTTCAGGCATCCGGTTACGCAGGGAAGGATAAATTTTGTGGGCGTATTCCATGACCCGTTCATCTTCCGTACCATACGGGCATTCGGCGGAGAAAGTATATTCTTCACCCATAAATTTTACAATATCCGCCTTGCTTTGCTCCAGTTCATATAGCAGATTGACCTCATCTAGAACGGCCAAACGGGGATGGGTGACGGTGTGACTGGCAATTTCATGGCCCTCACGTCCATAATCGCGTTAATAATCCCAGGTGGTTGTATCCACTTTACTTTCATGATAGATGATTTCATCGGAAACCAGCAATTCACCCTTGCGCAATTTTTCATATCCTTCATCCATTAATGTATACGCTTCCTCGATTTTGCCTGATTCAAAAAGAGATCCAGCATTTGAATGATATCCCAGTGCTTCCCGGCTCCCGGAAAATCCGATCGCCGATGCGCGTTCAAAAAAATTATCGGCATTCGTTTTTGTTTCCGCCGTCTCCGCAATGATTTGACGAATAGGCCGACCGATAAATTTTCCCCGGGCAGAGCCCTTGATTTTGCCGGTGATGATGTAAAAAGTGCCCTTTAAGCCCAAAGCATCCATGATGGGCATGGCCACTGTAAACTGATGAATGGTGCCATCATCGTACGTAATCGATATAGCCGATTTTTTATCATCCTGCCATTTCGTAATTGCGGTCGTACCGGCCACATCAGACTGATTCACATTGCAGGCGATCAAAAAAAGCAAACTAGTGAGTAAAGTGCAGACAACTTTCATGACAGAGGATGGAAATTTTTAAGAAGACCTGAAGATAGGGATATTTCTTATCACCTTATTCCGGAGAACCTCCTGAAGGTAAGGTTGACTAAAGTAACAGGCCCTCAAATCCGCTTAACAAACAGTATCGATAATAACCAATGTATTTTTTTACAAAAAATGATCTGATATACATCGGACGTACCTTGAGTATCACAGCATCCTTCTAGATTGTGGTCATCCTACGGAGGTCAGAGAAGAAGTTCTTACGTCGGAATTTTCTTCTGCATACACTTCTTTTAATCCAATCATTTTATTCTGATCCGGATCCCATACTTTTAACCGGCAGCAGCGGTATATATCCATTGGCGATAAACTGGTCAGGCCGACCACTTGTAATTCCCGTATTTCCTTGTGGGCTATCGGCAGATTATAAAATGGTATCCGTGAATTCAGGTGATGCACATGATGAAATCCGATATTTCCGGTACACCACTGCATAAACTTATTCATCTTCATATAGCTGGAAGAAAACAAGGCTGCATCGGTATAGCTCCAGTCTTCCTTACGTCTATAAATTGCCGAGGGAAAATTGTGTTGGGCATAAAAAAGATAAGCGCCTAAAGCCAGACTGAGCATCAGGGGAAACAGGAAACCCAGCCAAAAACTAACCGGACCAAATATCAGCCAAATTGCCGATCCGAGGCCGATATGAAAAAGGATGGCTACCAGACAATCGAGGTGTTTCGTTCCGCTTTTAATCAGAGTTCTCAGGCACATGCCCCATAGAAAAACAAAGATATAGCCAAGAGTAATGGTCAGAGGATGCCGTATAAATAGGTAAATACCACGATCCAGTTTGCTGGCCGCGAGAAAATCTTTTTTTGTAACCAGCGGAAAAGATCCGATGCTGGTTGTGTACAATTTTGAATTGTGGGCATGATGATAGTCATGTGACCGCTTCCAAATACTCATAGGGGCCAGAATAAAGAGACCGAAAAAGGTGAAGAAGATTTTTGCAAATAGCGAATTCTGTAAAATAGATTTGTGCAGATAGTCATGGTAGATGATAAATAACCGCGCCGAAATGAGTCCTGCAAAGATTCCACAGATTAGTTGAGCTATCGGGTGAACATTGACAATAGCCCCGGCGAAGGCAGCAAAAAACAGAATCATAGTACTTATGAGATGATACCAGCTTTTCTTCCGGTCTTCGACGGCATACTTTTTCGTAAACAATATCAATTCTTTTCCTTCCAGCATGGGTGCAAAAGTACAATTATTTTGGTCTTTGATGCTTCCAGCGGCGATGAGTCCATAACCAGAAAGCAGGCTGGGCCTGAATATCCTTTTCCAGCCTTCGGGTATGTAGCTCGGAAATCTCGTCTTCGGAAAAGCGATCCGGGTTGTCTACCAGGACCTCGGAATTCATCTGATAGTATCCCCGCTTAAGCCGGCTTATGGAGACATAAATGATGGGATACTGCATTTTCTTCGAGATTTTGGCCGTTCCGGTATAGACCGGAGTATCCTGATGGAGAAAAGTAGTCCAGTAAGCACCGGCAGGGAAAGGGGTTTGGTCGGCTATAAAGGCGGTAGCAGTGATCTCCTGTCGATTTTGTAACATACCACGAACGGTTTCTTTCATGGGATATAGTTTATTGCCAAGCCGGGTACGCATATGGTAAACCAGCCGGTCGAAATATGGATTTTTCATTGGATGATAAATAACATAAAGCCGGTGCCAGGGAAGCTGGCTAAAGCCGGCGCCGGCCAATTCCCAGTTACCCAGGTGACCCATGACAATGTTTACACTTTGTTTTTGCCTGTAATAAATCTCAAAGGCAGACATATCGCCGAACACCACCCGTTTACGCACAGTAGCAGGACTTATGGTCAGAGTCTTGATCGTCTCCAGAATCAGATCGCAGAAATAGCGATAAAAAGCATCCTGGATGGACTTGATTTCGGACTCAGACTTTTCGGGAAAGGAGTTTTTAAGATTGGTATGCACCACCGTCGTCCGGTAGCCTAAAAGTCTGTAAATGATGAGATAAATGAGATCGGACAGAAGATAGAGCCCCCGGAAAGGAAGGAGCGAGATGCCATAGATAAAGGGCAGGGATAACCAGTAGACGACGGCGTTCATTCAGGCAAAAATACAGTATCAATCCGGTAATCCGCTAATGCACAATATCCATTGTGGGAAAGGACATTAGGACCCTTCTTGCATGAAGGCCTCAGGGTTACGTTGCAGAGGGACTATACCTTCGGCGGTCGGGACTTTCTCCGGTCAAGGCAAAAGATAAAAGAAACACCAGATAAGTGATCAACGCCAGCACTGCCAGGAAACCGGCAATTTGTTTTCCGGGAATCCACTCTATCCACATAAAGAATGCAACGACTAGCAGGATCCAGACCACCCTGGTGGAATTATATTAAAGTATTAAAGTAATAGGTAAAAAGCTACTTTTATCAATATCAAGTAAGATATGTAGAAACACGCATTGAAAGTTGATTGGATTATAAGAGGAGAAACCAAGGAATTGTGGTAAGGGTAACAAAATAAACATCAAAATCGTAGTACAGTATCTCATAAAAAGTTAATGGAGAAGAATGAATGTTTCATCTCGGTAGGAATTCCCCTGTACCGATCAAAACCTTTTCTGGAAAATATTCGACAAAACTGCAGAGTGCTTATTTTGCGGGATGATATAGAAATTATCATTTCTGACCGGCATTGTATGGATGACACCTTGGATAAGTTGGAAAATGAATGGGGTGACGATGTACGGTTTAGATTTTTTAAGTCTACAGATCGCATCCCATGGACCCAACATTTGAATCATCTCTTATCTGTAGCCAGGGGAAAGTACTTTAGGTGGATGCCTCACGATGATGTCTTTCCCGAAGGTAATCTGGAACTTTTGATTGAGCGACTTGAAACCGATCCGAATGTCATCCTTGCTTATGGGGCCACCATGGGAATAGATATTGATGGACAGAGACTACCTGCGCGTGACCGCATCAACACAAGTCCGGTACAACCATTTGAACAATGGCAATTTCAGTATTCGCTGGATTTGTTTTGGAAGGGCTATTGTGATGGGGCATTTAAGGGCTTGTTTCGTCGAGAACCCGTGACGAACGCGGAATTATATATAAGAAATACCTACGAACTGGTAGGCGCTGAAAGAGCCTGGCTCTTTGGCCTGTCATTGCTTGGAGGTTTGGGAGAGGTACCGGATTCCATCTATCAAAAAAGATTCCATACTCTAAGTACCCATGCTCAATGGAGATTCACAAGTATGCATCAATTTAGCATTATTTTTACAATGTCTGGATATCTCTGGGACTATGGTTCTTCTCAAAGAAAAATTATAACAGGGATCATCTATTTATGGCGTATGTCGTTTAATGCTCTATTATTAAAGTACCGAAATAAAATCAAAATAAAAGATGCAAGGTGTATACTCGCATAATCGTGTCAGATTCTGGCCATTCAGGGATTTTTCTGCGATGTGTGAAATCATTGGTCAAATATGGGATCTGAAAGATTTTTATCGTCCTATTTCAAAAGTCGAACGTATTCGGCAGATAGTCAAAAAATTAGACGATGACGGAGTTGCTGTTCTGGAAAATGTGGTGGATACACAAATAGTAGCTGCTTGCAGAAAAGATCTCGATCTCCTGGTTGAAAAAATGCCTTTGCTGGAAGGTCAACTTCGGACAAAACCCCGATCCACTGGTGGTGCCAGGGATTATTTTGTCCATGAATACCAGGCTGATCTGGAAGTATACAGAAGCCATGATCCATTGGTGTTTTCATATAATTATGCTCAATTTCTCATGTTGCCGGAGGTGCTACAGATCCTGCGCTGCTATCTCGGTACCCGTTGGTATTATCAGGCAATGATCGCCACGCGAACCCTGGCTGTCGATTGGGTTGGCAAAGGATTCGATTATTGGCATCATGATGCAAGAGGGCGAAAACTCAATATATTCCTTTTATTGACTGATGTACCATATGATGGTCCTGCTACGGAAGTCCTGGCTGGCTCACATAAGATGTTATATGACCGTTCCAGGCAGTTAAAAAATGGATTTAGTGAAGAAGAGGTTGATATGTTAACCAAACAATTTAAGTGGAAATCAGTTGTTTGTTCGGCTCCTGCCGGTAGTCTGGTATTTTTTAATTCCCATGCGATTCATCGCGGAAGACGGGCTCCGATAGCACGGGATGCATTTCAGGTTAATTGCATGACTAAACGTAGTCACTTGTGGCCGCAGAAAGTGGCAAAAGAAATTTTTCAGGAACTAAATCCTGAACAGAGAGAAATTTTGATGGGTCATAGTAATATTTCAATTTTGTGAATTTTGCTTTATTATATTCTCTCCAGTTTGATTCTCGAAATCCGTTCATCCCGGACTGCTCATATTCAAAGGCCGAATCTTCATTATTTCGGGATCATTTTCAATCGCTGGCATTCCCCGACTGGTCTACCGTAACCACCTGGTAGTATTTTGGCGGCAGATTATGCACTGCCTGGTGGATGTATTCGGTAGCAGTGGTCACCGCGTGCTGACGTTCGGGACTGAGCTCAAATCCGGGGTGTTCGGAGCGATAGATCCGGTAGTAGCAGAAGTCGACCTCCGGACTGGGATGCCAGGTCAGTACATTACGGTCGCGGTTGTCGATTTTCCGGGTCTCGACCGTGAGTCCCTTTACCGGTGCCGGACGATCTGTGTCATAGAGGGTGGTATAGACCACCAGCCCATTGGGGGTACCATATCGGTGAAACTGCCATTGGTCACTTCGATTTCGGCACTGGGTCCCTGCAGATCGACAAAATAGTTGAAGGGAGGATCTGCGGGATCAAAAAGGTATTTGCGAAAGGGTTTACCGGGGTCAGCTCACCGGTTGACCAGGTGATTTCTCGGGCGGTTGCTCTCCGAAACGTATATCACCGGTGATGGACTTCATTAACTCGCAAGTTACACATTCATTGGTCATTTGCTTGATCCAGACGACTTCCAAATCACGATTCCAAGATGATATCATTGTGGCAGACTAAGGAATTCATTTTATATTGGTCAATTTGAATTTGATAGCTCCAAAAGCCATGATTGAATTCAAATAGTCCTGAATTAGGGTGCTTTTAGACCACATTTTAAGCAGGGGGTAGTGAACTAGCTTAAACCAAACCATGATATCCAGATTGACTGTTTATCTCACTTACGTATCTGAAGATATGATTCCCGTTCCTTGTGTATCCCCCAGCAATGGATAATTCACATATGGGACCCATTTCAAGACAATATTCCGGGAATTTTTTAACATTGATGTTTGCCAGAAAATTTAGTCTCCATCCGCTCCATCTTTCATTGTTCATGGGAAATCCCGGGAGTGAGATCAAACCAGTGTTCATCGTCGGGAATTGTTTACCTCGAAACCTGCTTAGTTTATTTCGTCTATAATCAAATTGAATGTCAGATTCCCTTCACTTTTCCAAAATATTAGATCATGTCCAACAACTTCGAAAAACACGAGGAAGCAATGAAAGCTTTCGAGTTAAACGATTATTTCCAGCAGAAGAGCAGGGACGCCTTTACGGAGGTTTCCGCCATGTCGAAGCAACCCTTGTCGCAGAAATCGAAGACTGCCTGGTGATTTTTCCTTTTCAATCAAAAAGATTAAGCAGAGAATTAAATCCGGAACCCTGTCGAAGGGAGGGAAGTCTGAAGCCAATGTTTCTCTGTTGGAAACGTTCTCACGATTTGCCTTTAAGGCTCAGCCGGAATGTCAACTTGACGGGCACATCTCTATAAAAAAATCTTGCGTGACTATCGATTTTCAATCGTCAAATAATGCATTAGTTTTGCTAATGCATACTGCGAGTTTAACCAGATCGGATCATAAATTTTTTTAGGCATGAAGAGGTGTGCATCTTCCTTAGGGTATTGGGTTGGTTTATTTGCTGTTTTGTGTATGTTTCAATGCACGGTCGAACCGGAAGATTATCCTTATCGCTCCTGGGCCCACTACAATGGAGATAAGATGGGCTCTAAATACTCGGCTTTGGATCAGATCAACAAAAGCAATGTAAAAGATCTGAAGGTAAGCTGGAAATTGGTGACCGAAGATTTGGAATCCACGGTTTTTTCTACCATTGAATGTAATCCACTGATATTAGAAGACATCATATATCTCGTATCGCCTACGCTGGCCGTGATAGCGGTCAATGCCCGTGATGGTTCCCAACGATGGAGGTACGATACGGATACCGTGCAAAGGACGAGAGGGGTGAATCGCGGACTGGCCTATTGGACATCCGGTGATACGACAAGAATCTTTTTTTCCAAAGGCAACTACCTCTATTGCCTGGACGCTCAAAATGGACAACTCATTAAATCCTTTGGCATCGACGGTATGGTCAATTTGAAGGTAGGATTAAATCGAGATGCAGACAACCGGAATAAGTCGACTACTCCCGGTGTGATCTTTAAGGATCTGTACATACTCGGCTCAACAGTCGGAGAAGGTCCCGGGCCGGCCGCACCTGGTTATATCCGGGCCTTTGATGTGCGTACAGGAGCTATTGTCTGGACGTTTCACACGATTCCACTCCCTGGTGAGCCCGGGTATGAGACCTGGCCACCGGAAGCCTGGAAAAAGTCGGGTGGTGCCAATTCCTG
>JBGTCB010001115.1:0-3320 GCA_041748995.1 Saprospiraceae bacterium
TAATGAAAACGCCTGCCAAAACTAGATCTGGCAGGCGCATCAAAACAAAACGAAAAACCAACTTAAACCTTTGTATTTTTTATATCATTTATCTTCCTTTATATGGCTTTTAGTCGAACAGATATTGTTTCAGTTTGACCATTTCTCTTCAGAATGATTTCTACGACATCACCTATTTTATGGGTACCCATGATCTTAACCAGATCATCTGCCGAGTTAATAGTTGCTTTGTCTACTTTAATTATTACATCATTTGGTAGAATGCCGGCATACTGTGCTGCTCCACCATCTACTAACTCCGTCACTACAACTCCGATTTCAGTATCCAAATCCTCATTAGCATAGTCTTCATAATCAGCTATGGATGCTACGTAAACTCCCAGTGTAACTCTCGGTCCTCCAAAATCAATGATATTATTCACCACAGGTTCAACCATATTAGCCGGGACCGCAAAAGAATAACCTGCATAATATCCGGTTGCGGTAGCAATAGCAGTATTTATACCAATCAATTGACCCTCCACATTGACCAGGGCCCCACCACTATTACCAGGATTTACCACGGCATCTGTTTGAATAAAGTCTTCAATCGCGTCGTTGCGCCTGATAATTTTATTGCGTCCTTTTGCACTGACAATTCCAGCGGTGACAGTTGATGTGAGATCGAATGGGTTACCTACCGCGAGAACCCATTCCCCTACTTTCACTTTTTCAGAATCTGAAAATTTCAAAAAGTCCAAATTATCTGCATCAATTTTCAACACTGCCAGATCGGTGCGGGGATCCGAGCCAATCAATACTGCCCTGAATTTCCGGTCGTCATGCAGGGTTACCTCAAATTCATCGGTCTGATCGATCACATGATTGTTGGTAACGATGTATCCGTCTTCTGAAATGATCACTCCGGATCCTTTACCTTCGCGACCTCTCGGTGTGCCAAAAAAGTCATCACCAAAAAAAAAGCTGAAAGGATCCCTTTTATTATATTCTCTTTTCCTGTTTTGTGCCAGATTCGTACTTTCTTTCACACTGATGTGCACTACAGCAGGCATAGCTTTTTCAGCTGCATCAATGAAATCAGTAGGCACATTTCTTCCATAATAGCCTGCCGTTTCACCGGCCGTCAGTTGTACCTTTTCAACTGTCCTGACATCTGAATGTCCGGTTGAAAATAGTACGATCAATACCATCAGACCACCAGCTGCACCAGCAATAATCAGGGAAAGGATTCTTTTCATGTTTTCCAATACTATTTTCAGTTGGTTATCCTTAAACGACTTCCGTGAAACGTAGTTTTCTTAAAAATTTAATTTAACAAATTATTAACTGCACTGCAATTAATCTTTATATTTTGCTCTATGCTTATTGTATTTATAACAGACCTCCATACCGGGCTAGAGGGTGAATCGTCTTTTAATATCGATCTTAGACAGAATTTCCTCGATATTCTGTTCGCAATCAACCAATACCCATATGATTATCTGGTGATCGGAGGTGATTTGTGTCTTCACGATGGGAATAGAGATATTTACCAGTGGCAAAAGGCTCATCTGGATGCACTAGGAAAGCCCTACTTCATTATTGCAGGTAATCACGATGACCCAGTGCTTTTAGGACAAACGTTTCCTGGTCTCCCGGAGCCCACAGAATCAGAGATCTATTATGACTTGACTATCGATAGTCAGGTCTTTCTATTCCTTGATACCAGCCGTGGAGCAATATCTGAATTTCAAAAATCGTGGTTAAAGACACAATTACATCAACATCAGTCCAGTCAGGTGATCATCTTTATGCATCACCCTCCGACATTAATGGGGGTACCTCACATGGATCAAAAACATGCCCTTCGCAATCACGTCGAGGTGATGCAGATATTTAATGAGACACCTAATCAAAAACATATTTTTTGTGGTCACTATCATGTGCATAAGAGTGGCTTTATCGGACAAGTCTCCGTCCATGTGACTCCTTCTCTTTTTTTCCAGATAAACCAATACCAAAATGAGTTTGAGGTTGATCATAACAACATCGCCTACCGCTTGATCGCGATTGATCACGACGGAATCTTCTCCACGGTGCACTACTTACCTGGCAATCACATTTAAGGGCACCCCTAAAAACCACGTTCAATTGTTTTCATTGGCTTCGGGAAGAAACGAAAGTGAATAGATGCGCCGATCTTTCTCTTCATCATGTTTGTTAAAAAACATCACAATCTGCATCAGGCCATCTTCCTGCCTGAATAATGTAACCAAACGTCCATAATACTTTTTAGTGAGCGATGGCTTTGGAATAAAATCAGCATATGCAGCCCAATCAGCATGGAAGAATTCCAACGCCTGATCCGGAGGAAAAACATTCACGTGGATATCAGCGTGGTCGTCATTGATAGCCAGAGTACTGGCGGTAGTAAGACAGGTAATATGGGGAGCTTCAACACGGTATTCAGGTTGTAAGCTAAACCGCATCTCAAAGTCCTTCTCCTCCGATTGCAGGGCAAGGTCATATTTGGGACCTGGTTCCTTCTTTAACAATTTTATCTTGTACCAACCTTCAACCGGTGCAATAAAATCTGCCCGGCATCTTTTTAATTCATTGGTAAAATGCTGGGTATATTGAATTTGAGCAAATGCAGAATGGCTGCAAATAGTTATTATTAAACTCAATTTTAAAATGGAGGTCATTTTGATTTTCATAAATTGGTGCATTGACAAATATCTATTACAATGTGCGGTCGATCTTCCCTTACCAAATCGGAAAAAGAATTAGAGGCAAGGTTTAAAGCAACATTTTACTCCGAAGACCTGGCAAAATACAATCCTTTGCCCAATTATAACGTAGCACCCACTCATGTTATGCCGGTGATTACTAATAAAGATCCGGATCATTTTCTGCCGATGCGCTGGGGTCTCATTCCGTTTTGGTCAAAAGATATCAGGATGGGCTACAAATTAATCAATGCCCGGATTGAAAGTATCCTGGAAAAGACTGCTTTTAAATATGCCATCGAAAAAAGACGATGCCTGGTCCCAATGGACGGATATTATGAATGGAAAAAAAATGGCGGTAAAAAAGTTCCATTCCGAGTTGTTACGATCGACCAGGAGATATTTAGTGTAGCCGGACTTTGGGAAAACTGGAAATCTCCTGATGGGCACCTGATTCAATCATTTACGGTACTGACGCAACCGGCCAGCGAATCGATAGCCCACATACATGACCGGATGCCTGCTATCCTAACGAAAGACCAGGAGTTGGACTGGCTTGATATGAACATATCTCCAGGTGAAGCTCTCACTATCATCTCCCCATACATTGAT
>JBGTCB010001116.1:0-6148 GCA_041748995.1 Saprospiraceae bacterium
GATTGGTTCCGGATTCCACCCCCAATAATACAGACGTGCATAACTTACTTCGAATCCGGGGGTCATTAGGTTTAGCTGACTATATCTGTCCATGAAGAATTTGATGGGCCAACTGTGAGGATGAAGGGCATCCAAGGATGCATCATACATAGAGGCAAGAAGCTCGACATTGGCTAAGCCCTTATTTTTCTGTATTATTTGCAGCTCTACCTCTTCCTGGTTTCCAGGTCTTGTTTTATCCCGAAGAGTTTGAATTTTTATCCCAAGGTCCTTATTTGACCAGGGTACCCTGATGGGAATCAACTCCCTGACTATTCGATTTTGGTAAGTAAATTGCAGATGAACGAAAACCCCTCCCCTGTCAGCCTCCGTAATCGGTATTTTCACCTGACTCCAGTGCAAAATGGGAAGCCAGTTGAAATCCTGCAAGCCACTGGCTCTTTCTATTCGATATAGCATCTTGCCGCTCAGTGCTGCGCCCACATTGATCGTGGCAGTATCACCAGGTTGAAAGAGCTCATCCGGTGTCAGTACGTATAGTAACTGGTCCTGCGGCACAAAGTTGGCTCCCGGGTCCACTAGGTGGACCAGAAAATCAGATTGTACCAGAACACCATCTTCATTATTTGTTTGAACACGGACCCGATACTGTCCGGCAGGTAAAGCTTCATCAGAAAAATCAGCGATAATTTGGCCACCTATGTTTTCCAGGCCCACCCGGCTGATTTCCCTCCCTTGTGGCTCATCATTGGCAGGTTCCGGATAGGAATACCACGAAAGAGAGTCACGAAAAGTGTTGACCGATAAAGTGGTTTGATCTGGTAAGGCCCAATACCGTGGTCTTAACCAGCCCGAGGTCTCATCCATTAAAAAGAATGTCGCCGTACCATTTACAGTAAGTTTGTTGCCGCTGGCAGTGATAGCACTGAACTTCAGATTTTTCTCTCCAGAAAGATTCATCAGTTTTTTACTGTCCATTTGCAGACCATATGGCTTATCAGCAAGCGTAATTGTATGTTTGCCTGATAGCGATTCACCGGAAATATCCGTGGCGTCAATTCTTATTTCGTAGTCAAAAACCGGATTAAACCGGTCTTCGATCAGGTCATCTGCCAAAGCAACAAATGACAAGGTATATCTCCCTTCCTGATCGGTTTCAATTACCCCGTAGGCGATTTCTCTCTCAGGACTCGCTGGTACAGGATATCGACTGTAAAAATGGAAGAAGGGATATCGCGATTTACGCACTACCCGAAAAACCACAGGAATACCTGCCAAAGGAGCCCCTGCATAGCTGGATACTGATCCTGTAATCATCAACTCATCACCTAGTTTTGGAGTACTTTTTAAGCTGTCGATTTTTACTTCAAAGGAGGGTCTCCGGTACTCTTCGACATGAAAATAGTGCCGCTTGTGCGTATTATCGATCCCTATAGACATTTGACCCAACAGTCCTTCCGACGGCAGAATAAAAGACCCTGTGAAAGACCCAAGGGCATTCGAAATGACTGGAAAGGTACTAACCAACTGACCATTGGCATCATAGAGTGACACCTTCAAGGCATGGTTTCTTACGGGCTGGGGTATTCCATCATTGTTTCTTCTTAATAAGATTCCTTTATAATAAAGTATTTGACCAGGTCTGTAAATCGATCGGTCCAGATAGTATTCTACATCCAGACTTTCCACCTGGTCCCGGTTCCATCCGTAATTTCCCACATAAAAGTCCTGAAGATCAAGCGTATCACCTTGTCTCACTAAAACCAGGGAATAGCTGCCACGCGAATCCGGAGTGCGGGCATATCCATCTGTATTAGTTTCCGACTCAAAGATTTTTTTGCGAACCTGTTTCCTTAGCCTGCCATCAAAACTTTGTTGATACCAAATCGTAGAAACATCCGATAACGGCAATCCCGTGGCCCGATCAAAACAAAACAACTCACTACGACCTTCGTATTGCATCAGGGAATGTGCCAGACCTGAAACCTTAAAGCTGGTCACCGTAATGCCGTTTTTTTCCTGGTCAAAGTCAGGTGATGATGCAACTATAATAAGATAAGACCCGGTTGAAAGAGGTTTCAGCATCACCTCGGTCGAATGATTTTTAAAATCTGAACTCCCCTGTAATGAAACCTCAGCAGTTTCCACCACCTCCATTTTTAAGAGAAAGGGAAGTTGTTCTTCGTGCAATAACTGAGTGAAATTATCCCACTCGCCCTGCTTTAATTTGACCACGCGATAAAATAAGCGATCCAGATTCTTGTATTCAATGAATGACAGTATCGCCTGATCCGGTAGGTTGACATTTTCAATCTGAACCTGAAGTGACGGGATTTCGATCTGCTGAAGAAGTTGCTGGCATCGTCTGGCACCTAAGGTTCCGGGATAGTCAGCCAGAACTTCAGTACAAAGAGCATGTGCTTCTATCAATCGCTCCTGACCAAAATATAACGAAGCCAGATGATAGTTAACTAAAGCTTTATTATAATTATTTAAATCATTGTTTATCAAATAAATAAGTGATTTTTCATAAAGTGTATCTTTAGATGATAATCCACTAGTCTGGTGCAAATAAGCCAATCGTCGGAGGTCTATGTAAATTAAATCGCTAGCCTTCCTCAGGGCTTCCTGATAGACTAATAAGGTCCTGAATCTTCGGTCGGTACTATCGGAAAATGAAAGAGGGAGAGCAATATATTCATCTCTGGGTAAAAACAATTCTTCCCGGTTTAGCGAGAATATTTCACGGGCTTCCGTAAGACCAAAATCCCTTCGTTCAAAATTATCCAGTGCCCTGGTGATTAGCAAATCATATAGAGTTCCATCAGGCTTTATCCCTGATTCATCAGAAGTCAACAGCAATTGTACTGAATCCAGTCTGATCTTCAGAGGTCCATCTGCCGCGATCGATTTTAAATAGTGCTCATCAGCGAGTGTGATTAAGTCCTCACCTGACATGAGAGTAATGTCTTCCGGTCGTTCACTTTGAGAAGTACGATCCTGCAACTTCCATTGATTCTGCTGATAATAAGCTGTATAAAGTTCACCGAGGTATGAATGAAGAATTTGTTTAACCGGATCATCCAGTCGCTGAAGTTCCTGCTCCATAGCACTGATGGCGGTTGCCAGGGTACCTTCCTCTAGCTCAAGCGTAAATTTCGTATCATATATCACCGCCTTGATATATTGAAGCTGGTCAGCAGCTGCAGTCGCCTGGGACTTTATTTTCAAAACCAGAGTCCGGGCACTTTGGGGCAAACCCGACTTTTCTAATGAATCGACCTCTTTCCATAAGTGGGCGTATTCGATCTTGGAAGGAAGTTCTACCGGCACAGTGGGTATTGTTTTACAGTTCATTAAAATGAGTGCACAAAATAATATGGAAAGTTTCGTTATCACAGGGCGAATTTTCATGATTCGTATTTTTGATACTCCGGGATGATGCAATCAATGGTGCTTAATACACAATAACACTGAATTATTAACAAATCGTTAAGCAATTTGGGTCCCTTTTCCTATTGAAATCTTTCCTGGCTTATCACATCGGACAAGACTGAACCATCTTCTATGTGGTTAACCAAAGCTTCAGACCAATAGGGTCCCAGAGACGCTCCTTTAGTTCCTAAACCATTAAAAATCCAAGCTCTATTGCGGGCAGCATGCCTTCCAATGACCGGACGGCGATCTTTAATCGTCGGACGAATAGCGGCCTGATGATCTATAATTTCAAAGGGCACTTTAATTAGTTTTCGGGCAAAGATGTTTAATAGTTCATAGCCCTCTGAAGATGGCTCACTATTTTCAAAATTCCATCCGTCCTTGGCTCCAAACCAAAAGATGTCATCTGTCAGGTGGACCAGGAAATACTTCTTCTTAATCATCTTATCAGGTTGAAAATCATCGATTCGTATTTTCAGAACTTCTCCTTTCGAGGGATTAAAGTAGCGTTCAGGATTGAATAGCGGATTTGTCCCAAGCTGAGCTCCTTCACAGAAGACAATGTGATTTGCCACGAAGTCCTGGTAAATTACATTGTCCAACGTCATTCTGCAATGGTCATATTGAAAACGCTCCTGAATGAGTCTTTCTTTTTTCAGTAGTAATTGACGCATCGTACTGATGAGGAGTGGAATATCGACCTGGTGTCCTGTCACTTCAGCCCATTGACCCTCCAGATATAATTTATTACCAAAGGAGCTTAAATCAGTCTCTGGCAAGATGTATTTCTCATAACCGGGACTATGTATTTTAGCTAACCAATCATTCTGAGATTGCCAGTCCGGTAATTGTCTGACGATATTACGTTTTTTGATTAAGGTGACAGCCAGCAACTTTTCGAGGTCATGATATTGTTTGATAGCTTGGTCTATCAGTGTATCATACAACCAACTTTTGACAAATCGTCTTCCCGTAACGGGGTTGATGATACCCGCCGCACAGATGCTGGAGCTACCCTGGTGCCCCTGATCAAATACTATGAAGCTGCTTCCCCGGTTCATTAAATGGGAGCAAATAAGAGAACCCGCTAAACCCTGCCCGACAATGATGTAATCTACCTGAGTCATTTCAATGATCCAAATAGTTCCATTTGAACCTTTTTGGCGAGACCGGACACCACCAGTTCGTATGACTCATTGATGAGAAGAAAGATCAGTGTACGAGGGATATCTCCTTCGCAAAAAATGGTATTCCAATGTCTCTTATTCATATGATATCCAGGTCTGATATCCGGATAGTGCTCTCTTAATTCAATCGCTCTATGTGGGTCACATTTTAGATTCAGGGAAACAAATTCGCTATCGATATCCGTTAATAAGAAGATCTTACCCCCTACTCTGAAAGCAAGTGTATCCTGATCAAATGGGAAGTCCTCGGTTACTTTCGGTTTTGTAAGACAATGAGCACGTATCTCCTCGAGTGTTATCATTCTAAGGGACAAAATTTAACTCAGCAGTCGCTCCATTTCCCTGTGCAGGGTATTCGCAGCCTCTGCGACGGCTTCTGTAAAATTTTTTTCTTCCTGACTGGCATAGATAATCGATCGGGATGCATTCACCAGAAGCCCAATTTCCTGGTTGGCACCATTGATGAAAACCTGTTTTAAATCTCCACCCTGACTGCCTACACCGGGTACCAGTAAAAAATGATTGGGCACGAGCTTTCTGACCTGAAAAAAAGATTCAGGTTGAGTGGCCCCTATTACATACATCATCTTTTCTGGCGAGGACCATGATGAACTAACTTCTATCACAGTTTCAAAAAGACACCTGCCCTCACTGTTCGCTTGAAATTGAAAATCCTGGCTACCACTATTCGATGTGAGGCCTAATAAAATAACCCATTTACCTTCAAAATCCAAAAATGGCTCAACCGAATCTCGTCCCATATAAGGTGCAACGGTAATCGAATCGAACGCATATGTTTCGAAAAAAGCTTTGGCATACAGGCTGGCGGTATTGCCGATATCACCTCTCTTGGCATCGGCTATGGTAAAGTGTGTTTTGGGAATGTAATCCAGAGTACTTGCTAATGTTTGCCAGCCTTCTACTCCCCTGGCTTCATAAAATGCAATATTCGGCTTATAAGCCACACAATGATCTTTTGTGGCGTCGATAACCTGTTTATTAAACTCAAAAGCAGGATCGGGAAAATCCAGAAAAAACCGGGGGATTCTATTAAGATCGGTGTCCAGACCAACGCAGAGAAAGCTTTTCTTCTGATTGATGTGATCAACAATTTCCTTTCTTGTCATGAGTCGATGTCATCAACTGATCGTACCTCTTTAATCGAAGGCACTTTACCTCGCACCACCTCTTCAATACCGGCTTTAAGTGTCATCCGGGTCATGCCACAGTTACTGCAAGCACCCAGCCATTTTATTAAAACTACATGATCATCGGTAATATCGACCAACTCCACATTTCCGCCATCTACCGCCAGGTGAGGTCGGACATCACCCAATGCCGCTTCAACATCTGCCATTAATTGATCCTTTGTTTCTATCATAACCGACACAATTTTCCTCCTCTATTATTCCGCACAAAGCTAATTCTTTATATCCACTATGCGGGTTGGCTGAGATATCTTATTTCTCCGGTCAACTGCGGCCACTGTTTTCTCCGTAAACTGCATCCAGGCCCTCTCCATA
>JBGTCB010001117.1:0-5649 GCA_041748995.1 Saprospiraceae bacterium
ATTCCCATGGTCGATTCAGTTTTAGCGGCTGTCTATATTCATGGATTAGCCGGAGATCTGGCAGCAGTGAAATTGGGCCAACATGCGCTGATAGCCAGTGACATCATCGATCATATTGGTGCAGCCATCTGTAAAACTAAAATCAAAGATGAATGAAACCCAGGATCGCTGTACTTAGTGGTGCCGGTATTAGCGCTGAATCGGGGCTTAAGACCTTCAGAGATGCTAATGGTCTCTGGGAAGGGCATGATGTGATGACTGTCGCTTCACCGGAGGGTTGGTTACAAAATCCTCAGTTGGTACTTAATTTTTATAATGAACGACGAAGGCAGCTACTTACAGTAAGGCCAAATGAAGCTCATATGCTTCTGGCTGGCTCAGACTCGGAGTTTGATATTACTATTATTACTCAAAATGTGGATGACCTACATGAACGGGCTGGAAGTACTGAGATAATCCATTTGCATGGAGAGTTGTTGAAGGTAAGAAGTTCGCTCAATACCCATATGATCTATGACTGGCACCATGATCTCCTTCTTGGAGATGTCGGAGAAGATGGAGCCCAGTTAAGACCTCATATTGTATGGTTTGGTGAGCCGGTGCCGATGTTTGAAAAAGCAGCCAATTTGGTATCCATCGCCGATGCCTTACTGGTGATAGGAACCTCTCTGCAGGTATATCCGGCTGCTTCACTTTTACAGTTTGCAACAGATGAAACGCCGGTCATCTATATCGACCCCTCTCCTCCCCATTTTTTTAAGGCCGGTAATGATCGGATTCATTTAATCAAGGAGCCTGCTACCACTGGTGTAAAGATTGCTATGTCACTTCTCCTCAAAACATTTGGTTAATCTTTTTTCATACATCTACCTATAAGCTTGTTTTGGTCTGACTTTTGCCATGTCTGGTGAAACACAAAATTCATATGATCAAATATATTCTGATCTTGATCATAGTTATCCAGCAAACCTTCACTTTCGCCCAATCAAATCAATTCTTAGAATATGGATCAAATATTCTTGAAACCCTTGAAAGCAGTTTTGATACGGATGTCTTCCGGTTTGAAGGTCTGAAAGGAGACCGTATCTGGATAAATGCGAATGATGCAAACAATGGCGTTGATGTGTGTTTCAGATTAAAAAAAGGAATTGAGATACTCAAAGAAATCAGGGGAGATGGAGGCCATGTCGAGCTTTTTGACTTTGTGTTGCCTGACACCGGATTTTATGACATTGAAATTTATGACAACAACTATAATGATCATGGAGCCTATGGTCTCTCTTTACAGAAGCTCAATGATCCGGCATATGCCAGGCAAATATCATGTGGTGACGACCTTTTCGATACTATAAAATCCGTAGCGGCCATCATGGTATACCAATTTGATGTGCAGGCAGGTGATGTCGCTTTTGCTCAAATGCGGGGTACCAATCAACACCTGGAATCAACCCTCTTTCTTTTTAATCAGAGGGGAGACCTCCTGCATAAGTCTGTTCGTAAGGCAAATACCTATGCCTTCATTGAAGATATAAAAATTGATTCTTCTGAAAAATACTCCCTATTTGCATTTGATGACAATGGCAATGATATTGGTAGTTTTGGAATGACATACCAGGATCTCAATGATCCTACCTGTGGTAATCAGAAACTCCAATGTGCAGACTACCTGGAGGCGGTAATACGTCAGGAGGCAGAAACTCATGCCTACAACCTTGATTTGAAATCCAACGATGGCTTCGTCATTAAAATGATGGCACCCAATAAGAGTTTTGAAGCATCAGCAAGTGTGCACGGACCTTCGGGGGAATTGATTGTACAGCAGATCGTCACAGCCAAAGCCAACGATCTTGTGGTTCCGCAAGTAAACAGCGATGGAATTTATACCATCCTGATTAATGATGATCGAGCGAATGATACCAGTAAATATTACCTGGCAGTCAATCAGTTGTCCATAAATTGCGCTGAAGAATTGTCGCTTTGCCAGGTAGTGCGTGACTCATTTGACGTACTCTCCGATCTCAATCTCTACTACTTCTACATGCCCGATCAAAGCACTTCGATCGAGATCAAGGAAATCGACCCTGTGATTGAATTTTTTGCATCCGTAATATATGATGGCACCCACACAAACTACAAAGATAATGTCAAATTGAATCTTCAGATCTTTGAACCGACGGTAGGAAGCCTGGTCTTTCTGGCATTGAGTGATAATGGAGCTAATGACATTGGCCGATATAAGATCACTTCCCTGAATTCAGAGAACTTTCAGGGATCACCTCCTGTGGCAATCACCAAACAAGATCTGACTTTCAATATACCTCCCTCCGGTCTCTTACAAATCAGCTCAAAAGACCTGGATGATGGTAGTTATGATGACTGTGAAATTATAGACATGACGGTACAGCCCTCATCGTTTGATTGCACGATGCTTGGGCCTCAGGAAATCCAGTTTATCGTGACCGATAATGATGGTTTATCTGCAAGCATCCTGACGAAGATTACCATTAAATCAGATCTCGCATTAGAAATAGACAATTGTGGAAAACTCGATGTGAGCGAATACCGGGAAGATTTGTGCTTACCTGTTGAAGCCAATGCTACTGGCGGGTCAGGTACCTATGAATTTTATTGGAGCAATAATACCACCGGATCAAATACAATGGTCTGTCCTGAAGATGCTGCAGATCTCAGCTGTAAACTGATTGATGCGAACGGATGTGAAACCAAAAAGTTACTGTGGCTACCGATCGGGGAGAATATTTTTTGCGATTCCAACGGTAAGAAAATTACCCTATGCCATATTCCGATGGGAAATCCGGATACCTCCCATGAACTCTGTGTAAGTGTTAACAGTCTGATAGCACACTTTGGACATGGTGATTATGTTGGTCCCTGTAACCAGGGTTGTGACGGAGAAATCAAAGTTCTCTCCGATGGGCAAGAAACGTCCATGGGTGAAAACATAGTTCTTTCAGGGGTGTTGGCTGTAAGAGGTGAGATGCTACATTTAAAGCTGGATGATTGGGAAGACGAAGAGGAATCGGGTCAACCATTGCAGGTCGAACTAATCAATACTTTGGGACAGATCCTATATCGGGAACAAGTACAGAATCTCCGGTTTCTGGACCTGCAGCTACCCTCCGGGGAAAGTTCATTTGGTCTGCATTACCTATTCATCCGTAGGTTAGATGGGAAGGCAAAGCAATTGACTATTCCAATCCTCGTCCAGTAAAACTTTATTTAGATCCTTATCGATTGACAATGAAATTAATAGCTATATTATTATCAATAAAAAATCAGACTAATCAACGATACTGACCCGTTTACTAACAATCTCCTGATCTATTGCAAATCGCAGATTATAAATTCCGGGGACGAGATGTCGGGACTCGAGTTTAAAAAGATTTCGTCCACGCTTTAGTTCGTATTGCGTCTGCACAAGGATTTCTCCAAATTGGTTGATGATGGCAATGTCGGTTGACTTCTGCTCTGTGGCTTCGATCTCAACATATACAAAGTTTCCGGATGACGGATTGGGATAAACATTGATTGAGGTAAACTGAAAGCATTCTGACCCACTCAGGGATTCCGAGGTAAGGATTTCGATCGATCCGTCAAAAGATGATTTAATCAAGCGAAAATAATTGTCTGTATTAAGGTTTCTGTATAAGGGTAGTTCATATTCAACTTCACTACTATACTGATTGCTAGACGGCAGCGATCCTGCCTTCGAAAAATTGTACCCATCATAACTGTATTCGACGATGTATTCATCAATAGCGAATTCCTGATTTGTGACCCATCGCACAACAGGTTGACAATTTCCATCCAGTGCAATCCCAAACTTCAGGAGATTCATAGGATAAAGCTTAGCTACCTGAAAGCTAAGGTCGGCAAATAATCCAATGCCTCTCGCGGAAGGATCATCCAAGCCTGAGGCCTCAAAGTATTCAACGGTCACTGAATCCAGATATTCATCCCGAAATGTCACCAAAACATCACCATCATCATCTCCGCCAAATGCAGAACCTACGCCGGAGGAACCGGATTGACCACCCATAGCCACTGCACTCCTACCGGCAATTTTGACAGTGGGTGTATTAGACAGCAGCGACAATACTGGTGAAACACTTCCTGCATTACCATAAACTTTAATACTATCTATACGGCCTGGTGCCGCATCAATATCAGAAATTCTGAATCCAAGATATTGGACAGGACGGCTAAACTTAAGTTTTACAAGCACAGGTGAATTCTTTTGTCCTGGAACAGGATCAAACAGCAGTCCCAGATTCTGATCCTTCCCAAAGTTCCTGATCTCCCGTCCGTCTATATAGGGAGAAAGCACATCAAAGGCAGCAAATGACCCCCGGGCATGACTCTCGATGTTGATTGTCAATTGAATGGATTCATTTGGATCATCCGGATTTTCCAACTGAAATATCTGATGGTGTAAGCCATTCTGCCAGTTTGTCTTTGTCCAATCCATAATCATAGTGGATGCAGCCTCGTTTTGTCCATAGGTAAGAGAATGCAACAGAAACATACAGAATGTAACTGGCAGCAGCTTGAAAACGTCTAATCTTTGAAGAATTCTAGGAAACATATTATCAATATTCTTTATATTAGATATAGCAAATTGTTTGCCAATATGATACATAGAGTCATTTTTGGTAATATAATGATGAATACCACAATGAGGCATCTGGCGTGATTCTGCCTGAAGTGTCAAAGTATTAGACAGATAATGGATTTAATCCGATATACAGACTTGGACTTAAGCCTAACTAATGTTATTTTTGGAAGGACCAAATTGTTAACATGATAGCAAGACGACAGTTGGCTGCAATCATGTATTGCGATATAGCCGGATTCTCTACCTTAATGTATTCAGACCCCAGACTTGCTGAAGAAATCAGAGACCGGCAGCTGTCAATCTTCAAAGAGGCTCATCAAAAATACCATGGCAAAGTCATTCAACATGTTGGTGACAGCACCTTAAGTATTTTTGATAGCGCGGCTGAAGCAGTAGAATGTGCCTACTTCCTTCAACTTGAACTGAGAAGGTCTCCCGAAATTCCACTCAAAATAGGTATTCACTCTGGAGAGATCATCCAGGATGACCGTGGAGCCTACGGTGAAGGGATTACCGTTGCCAGTAGGGTTGAAAGGATATGTGAACCAGGTTCCATTCTCCTCACCGGAAAAGTCCAGGATGATATCAAATCTCATCCCTGGCTCACTACCCAATCATTGGGGCATTATAAACTCGATGATCTCGATAAAGAAAAGGCACTATACGCTGTTACTAACCGTGGTTTAGCAATCCCTCATCACCACCATTCCAATCAGGATAGGCATTCGGTACAACCTGCAATCGATCCGATGGAAGAACCCGATATCAGTATGGAAAATTACCAGGAAGGGAAGAAAAAACATGTGGCCGCTCTACTGGCTCTGTTCCTGGGTCCTACCGGTGCTCATCGTTTTTACCTTGGACAGCGATTTAGAGCATTCCTATACATAGCCGCTACGGCTATCCTGACTATCATTTCTTTTGAGGAACATGCTCCCTTCCTGTTAATCATGTTTCTTATTTCCATTCTTGATGCAGTTCTTTTGGCTGTTATTCCACGTATGGAATTTGAT
>JBGTCB010001118.1:0-7330 GCA_041748995.1 Saprospiraceae bacterium
TAGATTTATTTTATGAAAATGAAATGCCCCGGTTAAAATTTGTTTTTCATGACGATCTCGGTAAGGTTCTTTATTCGGTCTTGAAATGAGTGGGTGGTTTTCGCATGTTGATCATAATTGAAGTCAATATTTATAATCTGACGGAGCTGTGATATTTCTGCGAGGTCATCAAAAATAAGACCCCTCCCAACCCTCAGAGAAGTTGCCAATCCGGCCTCAAAGCATTAAACAACTATATGGTGACTCCTGCAAAAAATCGTACATTAACTGGCAATAACATCCCAGGGGGCTGTTGTGGGGTATTTCAAGGCTCCTAACCCGATGTTTGAATCTGACTTGGATTTGACGAACCGAAAACCTTTTACTTCCAGAAAAATGCAAACAACCTTTCGCATATGCCACTTTTATGCACTACTGATACCGGGAATGGTGCTGATCAGCTGTCAACCTTCTGTTGAACCTCAACAGGAAAAGAGTGATCAGTTTAGCCGCAATATCCGCACCTCCGATCCTCTAAGTCCGGAAGAAGAACGACAGAGCTTTCACCTTCCACCTGGCTTTGAAGTGCAGCTTTTTGCATCAGAGCCAGACATTGCCAAACCGCTGAATATGTCATTTGACAGCCGGGGACGGATGTGGTTGACCCAGTCGTACGAATATCCTTTCGCCGATACCACCGGTGCGGGCAAGGATAAAATCTCTATTCTCGAAGATACCGATGGTGACGGAACTGCCGACAAAATATCCGTTTTTGCGGATTCACTGAATATTCCTATTGGTATCCAGGTGGTACCCGATGGAGTCATCACCTATAGTATTCCTTCTATCTGGCATTTGATTGACCGTGACCAGGATGACCGGGTGGACGAACGAAAGGTACTTTATTCGGGATTTCGTTATGGTGATACTCATGGTATGGTCAATAATTTTGTGCGCTCATGGGATGGATGGATCCATGCGAATCATGGTTTTTCCAATACCTCAACGGTAGCCGGAAGCGATGGTGACACCATTGTACTCACTAGCGGTAATACATTTCGTTTCCGCATGGATGGTAGTCGTTTGGAATTTACGACCACCGGCCGGGTGAATCCCTATGGTTATGCATACGACGAACTGGGTTATACGTATTCCGTCGATTGCCACACCAGTCCGGTTTACCAATTGGTGAGAGCTGCCGATTATCCTCATTTTGGTAAAAAACCCACCGGAATCGGATTTGGACCGGCTTTGATGAAACATGACTATGGCTCAACCGCATTGGCTGGACTCGACTTTTATATAGCGGATCAATTTCCGGTCGAATTCAGACATAGCTTTTATTACGGTGATGTGTTACGAAGCCGGGTTTCCCGCAATAACTTTCAAATGCAGGGTACCACTCCGGTGATCCATCAGGAAGAAGACTTCGTCATCAGTGACGATCCCTGGTTTAGGCCGGTTGATGTCAAATTAGGACCCGACGGTGCTCTTTACATTGCTGATTTCTACAACCGGATTATTGGTCACTATGAAGTTCCCCTGGACCATCCGGGACGAGACCGGCAACGGGGTCGCATCTGGCGTATAGTTTATACCGGCCAGGATCAACATTCCGAACCAAAAAAAGAGGACCATTCCAACCTGGACCTTCCGGGGTTATTTACCCAATTAAGTCATCCTAACCTGCCACTGCGAATGACCTTTGCCGATCAGATCGTTGATCGTTTTGGCAATCAAGCTGAACCCGGGCTGAAGAAAATCATTTCTGAAAATCAGGTATCGCCTTATGCTCAGATTCAGGCACTCTGGATTTTATACCGTTTAAATAGTCTGGATCAATCCACTCTGGAAAAAGCCATTCGACATGAAAATGACACCATTAAGGTGCACACCCTGCGGATTTTTTATGAATTAGAAGATTTAGAAGAAGGGCTGTTAAATACCGCGGAAGAATATCTTATGTACTCCAATCAACATGTGCAAAGACAAGCGGTGATGGTCATCAGTCAACATCCGGCAAATGCTCATGTGCCGATGCTCCTGGAATTGTTAAAAAAATCCGATGAATCCGATACCCATTTTTACTATAGCATCCGTCAATCCCTGAGGGATCAGCTCAGAAATCAACCGGTATTAAACTGGGTGATGAAACAAACCTGGCAAAATGATGACGCGGCCTTGCTTGCTGATGTGATGGTGGGAGTCGATGATCCGCTTTCCGGGCAATTTCTGTTAACCTATTTAAAAACCGCTAACGATGAGGTCAGGAGTCGCAAACTATATACCAGCCATGCCGCCCGTTGGCTACCATCACATGACCTCGATCATTTAGTCACTAACTTACAGACCGCAGGTGCAGTAAATCCTGAGGAAGATTATGTTATTTTTCTCGCTATGCTCGAAGGTATGCAGCAGGGTGCTAAAACAATGGGAAAAACCGGCCGCGATTGGGCAACCCGTCTAGCCACAGAATTTCTCGATCAACCGGTTGCTGCCTATACAGGTTGGAAATGTATACCGATTGACCGTCAACCCTATCCGGGCAACAGCTGGCATGTCATAGATACTACGATGAAAGGCCAGGGCAGCGTTCCGGTGACTTTTTTCAGTAGCAACGCCATGGATGGACGGGGTAATGGCATATCCATCATGCAGTCTCCTGTTTTCAAAATGCCGGAGAACCTTTCTTTTATCCTGCGAGGTCAAAAAAATAATCCGGGTGAAGACCAACCACCCACCTCTCCAACAAATCGCGTCGAACTGGTACTTGCCCAGGATCGGGAAATTTTAAAAATTGCCGAAATCGCCCGGCTGGTCACCGACACCGCCATCCATTGGAAGGGTGCAGACCATACGGGCCTGGAGGTCTATGTCAGGCTGGTAGATGGTAGCGCCGGCTATGGAGAATACATTGCCATTGGTGAGTTAAATCCACCGGTTGTTCAATTCCCCTCAGAAAGTCCGGCACGGCTCGTTGAGCGACAAGCCTTTGCGGCTAAAATGGCTGGTGACTATAAAATCGAATCATTAATTAAACCATTGCAGGAGATCATGCACTCAGACGAAGCCGATGTATTGGCGAAGAATGCATCTGCCAATGCATTGATGACCCTGAATGAAACCTCAGTCATAGGTTCGATCGAGTCGATTTTAGAAAACGAGCCTTCTCTAAAATTGAAAGAATTATTACTTATTTCGCTTAGTGAGACTGCCGGATTATCTGCCGGTGATTTAATTGCTAAATATATCCAGGACGTGTCTTATCCGGCACAAAAAGAAATAGTAATGAATCTGGGTCAAAATACAAAAGGGATCGAATTTTTACTAGCCTCAGCTGAAAGTGTACAAATCAATCCCAGGCTTTTATTGGAGTCACAGGTAACGGAAAGACTCCGGGTAAGTATGAATTCCTCCCAGACGAAACGTTTTGAAAAATTGGAATCCGAGCTCAAACCACCGGCGGGTGAAATCGATGACCTCATCAATCGTCGACTACGAAATTATGTTGCCACTGCTTATTCCACGGATAAAGGCCAGGCATTCTTCGCTGTTTTTTGCAGTACCTGCCATGAATTAAATGGTCAGGGAGGTAATATTGGTCCCCAGCTGAATGGCGTGGGTAATTGGGGATCACGGGCACTTTGTGAAAAAATACTCGATCCCAACCGGAATGTTTCCAAAGCATTTGTCACCTATACGATTAAATTAAAAGATGGTAGTATCCAGTCGGGTCTGTACCGGAGAGAAGAAGGACAGACCCTGGTTTTTGCCAATGAACAGGGACAGGAATTTTCCATCGATAAAAATAATATTTCCGAACAGAGGATTTCACCCTACACATTGATGCCCGATCATTTTCGGGAGACGATACCGGAAGAGGATTTTAAACATTTATTGGCGTATTTATTAAGCTTGAAAGCCGGTTAATCATAGTTATTAGCTTTATTAGCTGATGAATGATTGAATTAATGAATTTAAAAAATAGTAAGAATGGCTCTGATAATAAAATATAGGGTTTCATTAAATATGACCCTGGTTATTTTGCATTATTTCTTTTTTGCCACCAACATCATGGCACAAAATGGATCGATTTCTTTCGAAAAAGAAATCATTTATGGAGAATTTATTTCCGAAGGAGCTACTGTTGCCGATGTGGACCGGGATGGAGATCTGGATATAATAGCCGGTCACTTTTGGTTTGAAGCCCCAGATTGGCATCCTCATGAAATCCGGACTCCGGAAAAATTTGATTACACCACAGGTTATAGTCAAAGTTTTTTGAATTTCACCATGGATGTCAATCAGGATGGTTGGGATGATTACATCTGTTTTGGTTTTCCGGGAGCCGGTGTTCACTGGTACGAAAATCCGAAAGGTGAAAAAAAACATTGGACGGAACATCTGATCGATTCAACCGCGTGCAATGAGTCACCGATGACAGTCGATCTGGATGGTGATGGTCGCCTGGAGTTGGTTTTTGGCAATATGGCAAGGGGTGAAATGATATGGGCCAGACCTCCGCAAAAACCTGGAGATACCCAGTGGACCAGCAGAGCTATTGGTCTCCCTCAGGAAGAAGGAACCCAACGGTTTTCCCACGGGTTAGGCTGGGGAGATATCAATGGTGATGGTATCAAAGATATTATTATCCGGGAAGGCTGGTGGGAAGTGCCGGCTGATTTAAATAGTTTCCCCTGGAAATTTCACAAAGCCAATTTTGGAGAGCCTTGTTCTCAGATGTATGCCTATGATTTTGATAATGATGGTGATCAGGACGTGTTATCGGCCTCTGCCCATGCCTATGGTATCTGGTGGCATGAACAATACGAAGAAAATGGCAGGAGGTTATTCAGGACCCATCTGATCGATACCAGTTTTTCGCAAACCCATGGAGTTGCTTTTCTTGATATGAATGGTGATGACCTCCCCGATTTTGTGACCGGTAAACGTTTTTTTGCTCATCAGGGGAAAGACCCGGGAGGCCTGGAACCGGCAGTAATCTACTGGTATGAACTGCGACGCGATGAGAATAATCAACCCCGTTGGATCCGACATGATATTGATGATAATTCCGGAGCCGGTCTTCATGTGGTCGTACAGGACATTAATGGAGATGGTAAGTTGGATATTCTAAATGGAAATAAAAAAGGGATCATCGTTTTCTGGGGTAAATAAATCAATTGGGGAATATTGGAAATAGAGAAATCCCCCATCACCAAACACGCCAACCGGTTGGGGTTGGAGAATGGGCTGGCAATCCCGATTTCAAGAGCATATCATTCGCGATCAGGAAGAATACGAGCATATTTCCAATTACATTAGCACCAACTCCGAAAATTTGGACAAAACCGAATGAATTCAGTTATACGCATGAAAATTTTAGACACATGCAGACATTCCTTTGAATTATAAACCCCAATAACTATTTCACTACAATTAATGAACTATCAAACATTTAAACCGCATCCAGATTTAGAATCCCTCGTAAAATGTCATTGGACTTTGGAAGTTCCAGCGGAAAAAGAGGCTCAAAAACAACGTATAGTACCTGACGGCTTTATTGAACTATTTTTTATTCTGGGAGACGATATTAAGCGATATACTTCCGGAGATGAATTTATCCTGCAACTCCGTCAGATGGTTCTGGGTCAAATTACCGAATCATTTTATATCGAACCGACAGGATACGTCGATACTTTTGCAGTTCGTTTTTATCCCTATGGTTTTGCCAATTTCGTGTCAACACCTATTAAAAATTTGGCAAGCAAAGAAACCCCTTTAGAATCATTGTTCGGAGAAAAGCCTGCAAAGGAATTAGCTCGAAAAATAATTCAGGCAACCGATACCAAGAAGAGAATAGAAATAATAGAAGACTTCCTTTTAAATAAGCTGATTGACAAAGTAACCATTGATAACATCGTAAAAACTACGGTAGATACTATATTCTTAACCAAAGGAAGTGCCACGATAAATACCATTCTTAAAGATGATTTATCAAAAAGAAGGCAACTGGAAAGAAAATTTCTAAAGCAGATTGGTATTAGCCCAAAGCAGTTAGGCAAAGTCATCAGGTTGCAAACTGCCCTGAAAATGCTGCTGAAACAACAACCGGAAAATTTGACCAGAATCGCCTATGAAAGTGCGTATTACGACCAGGCTCATTTCATTAAGGATTTCAAAGAATTCACCGGTACCACTCCAGGGGACTTTCTGGAAAACGATGAAATGATTCTTTCTTCACTATTCTACAAATAAAAGGGCACCTCTATTCACCTCTGAATGAGTAAAAATTTAATAAGATACAAGCCAGACAAGGCTGGACGCCGTCGCCCAAAGCTTTAGCGTCGGGTCGAGGAAGAAAGATAGCCGCAGCTATCTGACTGACCCGTCTGCCAAGGCTCGCCGGGCAGGCGATCAACGAAGTATGGCGACGTATATTATTAAAAAAATTTTCGAAGAAAATTGTTTTTACCATGAATGGGGTTAATAGAGGTGCCCAAAATTAAGTGTCGCATTTTTACAATTTCAATCTTGCAAGGGATTGTACATTTGCCTTGTCAATCTGAAACAGTGGAATGAGCAGATCATTACTAAGTATGACGATAGGCCTGGAATTGGTTTTACACTTGCACTGATCATACAACTCAATCTCATTGATCGAACAGGTTGATTCAACTGAAATAAAAAAACAGATTATATGAAGCATTTAATTTCAATTGTAGAAATCCCTACTATCGACTTCCCCAGAGCCGTAGCATTTTATCAGGCAGTTTTAGACGTCAGTATTGAAGAGATTGATATGGACGGAGTGCAAATGGGCGTATTGCCAGGTGATGAAGAAATGGTGAGTGTGGTGTTGGTAAAGGGAAATGATTATAAACCTTCATTGGATGGCACCATGGTTTATCTGAACGCAGGAGATGATTTGCAAATTACTTTAGACAAAGTCGGGCAAAATGCCGGAAAAGTCATAGTACCCAAAAATGAAATCAGTCCTGAAATGGGTTTCTTTGCAGTGTTTACCGATACCGAGGGAAACAAACTAGGACTACATTCCAAAAACTAAAGACTACAAAAAAAGAGCAATCGTTCACCAACGGTTTTACGTCAAGTGCCTAAAAAGTATGCCAAAATGGGTAAAAATCAGAACCAACCCAAATCTCTACATAATGACAAGCAAGGCAGGGATAATGATGAATAGAATGGAATTAACCCACATTGCTCAGAATGGTAATAATAGAGTCACCAAAAGTTAAATAATGGTAAAATTTGGATGTTTTTTTGGTTGATTGAAGTTGATGAAAAGCTAAACCTGCTGTGGTTACTGGAAGACGAGAATCAAAAAGGT
>JBGTCB010001119.1:0-2594 GCA_041748995.1 Saprospiraceae bacterium
TTCAATGTAACCTCCATTTATGAATATCTAGAACAACGTTTCGGGATAGTGAGTTATAAAACCGGAGCTACTTTCTTCTTTATCTCTAAAGTACTCGGCGCTTCCTTTCGACTATTCTTAGTGGCCATTGTGCTGCAACAATTTGTGTTCGACGCGTTGGATATTCCTTTTGAGCTTACCGTAACCCTTTCCATCTTACTTATTTGGGTGTACACCTTTAAAGGAGGAATAAAGACCATTGTCTGGACCGATACGCTGCAAACTCTTTTTATGCTCATCTCCGTGGGTTTATCTATTTATTTGATTAACCAAAAATTGGGTTGGACTTTGTCTGAATTTTTAGTTTCCGATGAGCTGAAGGGGTATAGCAAACTAATATTTTCCAATGATTTTTCGAATCGCAACTATTATATTAAATCCATTATTGGTGGTATATTTATTGCTATATGCATGACCGGTTTGGATCAGGATATGATGCAGAAGAACCTTAGCTGCAAAACCCTAAAGGATAGCCAGAAAAATATGGTATCTTTTAGTATGATACTGGTGGTGGTAAACTTTATATTCTTGTTGCTTGGGGCACTATTATTTATTTATTCGGAACGTTTTTCCATTGCGACTCCGCTTATGGATGGCTCACCAAAATCCGATCTTCTTTTCCCCGAGATTGCGCTAAATGGTGGTTTGGGGATTATTGTTGCCGTTACCTTTTTGTTGGGACTTATCGCTGCCGCCTATAGCAGTGCCGATAGTGCCTTAACTTCTTTAACCACTTCTTTTTGTGTCGATTTTCTGGGGATTCAGAAACGACCAGAATCGGAGCAGATACAACTACACGGAAGAAAACCCATATCGGGATGGGGGTACTCTTAATCATCGTCATCATCATCTTTAAATATGTGTTGGACCGCAATGTCATTGACGGGGTACTTACTGTGGCTACTTATACCTACGGTCCACTTTTGGGGTTATTTACTTTTGGGATTTTTACCAACTTCCAGGTAAAGGACAAATATGTCTTTATAGTGGCCATGACCACTGTATTGCTTATTATGGGAATTGCCCGGATTCCGCCGTCCTATTTAGGGGGCTATGTGATAGGATATGAACTCCTACCTATAAACGGACTCTTTACTTTTATCGGCTTGTTTTTGATACGTTCTCGAGGTGAAACTCACGGACACATCTACTCCGTAGGAACTGGAGAGCATCCTCGCGAAAAATGAGGGCTTGTTAGCGTGTGGCTGGCGCTTTTCAAGGGAGATCGGAAAGATCCGGGCGAGAACATTCGGGCAGCCAAAACTTCAAACCACTCTCGAGAGCCGCGCGGCATCAATCGCAACGAACCTGAGAGACAAATCAATAATTAATTTACAATTTTCCCTTCCAGCATTCGGGAATTGATGCCCCTGAATTCTACATAATCCTTTGCTTCTATTTGAACCTTTATTTCCTTACCATCCTCTTCAAAACGAAGAATCCAAATTTCGCTTCGAATGCTCTCTTCAACGAATCTTAAGGTTAATTCAAGCGTACTTGCATCAGTCCAGGAATATTTCGCAGCAACTTGTACCGGAAGAAATTGTATTGGCCTTGGAACACCAGCGAATGTATGGGTACTGGTTTCACTAAATTTCCAATTGTCCAGTCCTGCGATGATTTCGTATTTTTCATTGCTCCGAGTAAGATGGATCCGGGCATCTGTATTTTTTATGGATATATTCAGCGCCTCAATTCCTACCTCATTTTGTGCCACCTCGATGCCCTTTCCGGAAATCCTCTTCAACAATGCTGACGGGCTCGAGGATGATGTCTTTGGACTGGATAAAGATGCTATTCTCTTTGCCAATTCAGCAGAAGACTTTTTATCTTCAGGTAATGGCTTATCCTGCATGGCCGGAAGAAGATGATCCCATATCAGGTTTAATTCCTCCTGTGTGTTTACTGCCGCAGAAGTCAACACCACCACGGCATCTTTTTCCGGGAGTACGATGATAAACTGCCCTCCCAGCCCATCGGCTCTGTAGGTGTTATTCCTGCCCCGCCAAAACTGATACCCATATCCCTGGCCCCAGTCATTCAACTCCTGTGGCACGGTATTGCCTGGGTCATTACTAATGATTTGGAAGGAAGTAGCTTCATCAACCCAGGATTGAGGAACAATTTGCTTTCCGTTCCATTTCCCTTTTTGCAATAACATTTGACCAAATTTAGCCATGTCTTCCGACTGAAGTTTTAAACCGATTGCCCCAAAGGTATATCCTCCCGGTGTTTCATCCCAGGTAAAATTCTCAATACCCAACGGATCAAAAAACCGGGGCTTCAAAAAATCCACCAACTTCTCACCGGTAGTTTTTTGAACGATGGCCGACAATATGAATGTGGCCATGTTGTTATATTTAAAAACAGTGCCTGGCTTATTTTCGACCGGAGAAGATATAAAGGCTTTAGGCCAATCGGTGGAACCCCTGGCAGTGAAGAGCGGATCTGTATTCATACCGGCTGACATTTTGAGAAGGTCCTGCACGGTCATTTCCTTCATGTACGTGCTAAGGGTATCCGGTAGGGATTGCGGAAAAAATGATACCACTCTG
>JBGTCB010001120.1:0-3157 GCA_041748995.1 Saprospiraceae bacterium
AATATAGAATTAACCGGACCCTATATGCACGATGGTAGATTTGCCAGTTTAGATGAGGTCCTTGAATTTTACAGCCAGGGAATTCAAGAGCATAGAAACCTGGATAATACGCTGAGAGATGAATTTGGCAATCCGCTTAAATTGAATTTTTCAGAGATCGAAAAACAAGCTCTCATCGCCTTTCTGGGTACCCTGACCGATATGAGTGAATTGAAACACTCTAAGTTTTCGGATCCGTGGCTGAAGTAGTATGTACAAATCAGAAGTGAAATTCACATTCTGAATTTCCCAAAATGCCATAAAACACCGGAAGGAGTGACCAACCGGCACACCCGACCCCAGTCCTCATCAACCGGTTCTATAAAACGGATTCCGGGGAAACTTCCTTCCAAATTGAGCTGCGTTATATGCCGGTACCACAGATCAACATCACTCACTTCAAGAAACATCATGAAATTTTCAGCCCATCCTTTATGATAATAGGGCACCTCTATTTACCTCTGAATGAGTAAAAATTCAATAAGATGCAAGCCCGTGTTGTGAATTGTAAATAAGTTTAGTATAAAACGCAGTTCTTTTGTGCCAAGACAAAGAACCAGAACCGCACATAGCCGAAGCTACGTAAGGTCTCTGGTGATGAAGTATTGGTGCAAAAGAACAAGTTAGATGCTATACTTATTTGCGAATCGCAACACTATACAAGGCTGGAGGAAGGATGATAGCCGGAGCTATCTGACTGACGATCAACGAAGTATGGCGCAGCATATTATTGAATAAATTTTCGAATGAAAATTGTTTTTACCATGAATGGGGATAATAGAGGTGCCCAATAGTTTTGGAGATAAAAACTGAAGTCTCCAATTTTTAAAATGGTGAGGGTATCATTGATGTAAAACTCCTTAAACCCAAGATCACTATAGAATGCCCTTTCCAATGAATATTCATTAGCGGGAACAAAAGCGCGAAGGGTGCCTGTTGTCAATGTCAGGTCCTTAAATTCCATAATTCTAATAATGTTAGCATAACAACGAAATAACTTTCCCTCTCATGGAGAACCCTATTTTATAGGAAAATGAATATCCGTGATTGAATCCCCGGAAGATTCTTCGCCTGGTAAACTTATATACACTTCGAAGGGATGAATATCTTTTTTTACTTTAAATTCTTTATTCCTTTGCATAGTATATAAAGTGGTCCAGGCATTTCCCATATGAAGATAGGATCCAATATGCCGGAGGGTATACACTTTGGTAGCAGGAATTTCCCCCTGTATAAGACCATTCGGCAAATCCACTGCGATTTGGGTGACCGGAATCCCAGCCGTATAACTTACCTTTCTTTTTACAAAATCCCATTCGTGATAAATCGAGAATGCCTGACCGGAAGGTTGTATTTTCTTCTCCGAAATAAAAGATTGCAACTGACTAAAGTCAGACTCCATTTCCTTCCCGACATTTTCCATGGTGGTGTCTGTTTTTATCCCGATATATTTGCATCCGGCATAGTTCGATTGGCCCTTAAATTCCAATGTTGAACTGACCTTTCCGGTTTCCACATATTCTTTGAGCATTTGCAGACCCCTTTCATAGTCGGCACCCACAAATCCTTCCATCCTTTTTTTCATCCAAAACATGAAAAAAGGTAAACTGCTCTCCATCGTCCAATGTACATTCGTATTTTCACCGTTCTCCTCACAAATAAACCGGACTTTAGCTTTTGATTTCCAGGGTTTAAGAAAGGTAAGATTGAAGTCAATACTTTGATTTGGTACCTCACGTTCGATTTCCATATTACCGGAACCAACCCGCTTACCTGCCCATTCATAGTATTTACCATCCTGACGCACTGTAACCGTGGACTCCGGTTCGCAGATTAACCAGGGGGACCAAAAAGTCCAGTAATGGAAGTCATTTAAAATATTATAGACCTTTTGCACCGGAGCGGCGATCATGACCGACTTATCTATATTCATTGCTGGCATGTTGTTTTGATTTAATGCACTGGAAATATACAAAGTTTGCATGGTCGAAAATTGTGAACCAAAATACCGCTTGATAGTGACCGATAAAATCTATGAATGTCATACATTGTTTGTTCATATAGTTGCTATTTTTCACAGTATGAGTAAAGCCAGATCGGTTCCAGCCAGATATTTTATTATGAAATGGATTTTCTGTTTCCTGGGTCTCGCACCGGGTTTAGTAGCTGGCCAAAAACCTGATAATCAGGGTGTGGACCTCACACATTTCTCTACGGACTATTTTAGCATACCTCTGATCGACCTGGACCAGAAGCTAGCTTGGCAAATCATCGTGGACCGGGAAAAAGGGCAGTATCTGGGCCATCCGACATCTGTCCTAATGAATGATGGACAGACCATCTATTGTGTGTATCCGAAAGGACATGGCCGGGGGGGGATCATCATGAAACGCAGTATGGATGGAGGCTTGAGCTGGAGTGATCGTTTGACCGTACCGTCCAACTGGTCCACTTCACTGGAAGTGCCGACCTTGTATCCGGTTACGGATGCGGATGGAAAGGAAAGAGTGATTATGTTTTCCGGACTTTATCCCGCCCGGATGGCTTATTCGGAAAACCAATGCCAAAGCTGGACAGACCTGAAGCCGGTGGGAGACTGGGGTGGTATCGTGGTCATGAGCGACCTGATAGAGCTTAGGACGGGTAAGGGCCATTACATGGCAATGTTTCATGATGACGAACGGTACTTTACCTCGACGGGCAGACCGGAAACATCGAAAACCCGTGATTCTTTTAATCAGCAGAAGTTTACTTTGTACAAAACGTTGTCTTTTGATGGGGGAATGTCCTGGTCCCTACCGGAAACAGTCTATCAAAATTCAATCATTCATTTATGCGAACCCGGTATTATACGCTCTCCGGATGGCAAACAACTGGCAGTTTTGCTTAGGGAAAATTCACGACGCCTCAATTCGTTTATTATTTTCTCTGACGATGAAGGACAAACCTGGACACTACCCCGCGAACTACCCAATTCGCTCACCGGAGACCGCCATCAGGCAATTTATACCACTGACGGTAGATTACTCATCTCTTTTCGTGACAATTCTCCAGCGCTCACCCGGATAAATCAATTGAAAACGGACTGCCGGAATTGTGATGAAGAAATATTATATCA
>JBGTCB010001121.1:0-3506 GCA_041748995.1 Saprospiraceae bacterium
TAATAATAGTGATCCATGCACCGATGTGATAAACCTCTTTTGGATCGAGATAGCCACTCCCTACAAAAATCACATTGCCACTGGATGCCTGAGGAGTGATGGCAGAAAAATAGTTCGTTGCAAACGACAACATAAATGCCATCAAAGCAGCTGGCACGGAAGCCTGGATGGCCACCTCTAGAAAGACAGCATATAATGCCAAAAGGTGCGCGGTCTGACTTACAAAGAGATAGTGAACGGCAACATATAATACAGTTAGAAATATATAGGCTGGCAACCAATTCAGATCTTTCAAAGCAAGACTTATCTGAATCCCCAGTGTATGCATAAATCCCAGATCATTCAGCTGACTACTCATCATATATAAAATGGAAAACCAGATATAAGTCTCCAGGGCATCCCCTCCTTCTTCTCTAAGATATTCCAGTCGGTAGACCCCGCTCAAGATCAGAAGAGCCAGACCCAGGATACCGACAATTGCCAGGTTCAGGTTGATAAGTCCGGCCAGTCCCCAAAGCACAACCATACCTGTAAAGACCAGTAGGGTGATCTTTTCTTTTCGACTCATTGGACCCATATCCTGCAGGATATTCCTTGCTGATTGCATTGCTTCCGGTGTCTCCTGAAGCTCTGGTGGAAATATTTTATAGAGGACATAAGGTAATATCACCAAGGCTACGATACAGGGCAGCGAAGCAGCCGCAAACCAATTGCTAAAAGTCATATTGACACCTGCATCTCTGGCAAGTTCTGCACCAATCAGATTCCCTGCCATGGCAGTGAGCCAAAGCGCTGAAGAAATTGTCAGACTGGAAATACTGCACATCATTAGATAACTTCCGGTCCGTTTGCGTGAGTTCTGATCGGGATGAGATCCTGTGTCCAGCGCTAAAGCATTGACAATTGGAAAAAGAATACCTGCACGGGCTGTATTGCTGGGGATAGCAGGCGCAATCAGGGTATCGGTAACTGTGATGCAATAGGCCAGACTAAGTGTATTTTTACCAAATCTTCTGATCAGTAACATCGCAACTCGTCGCCCTAATCCGGATCTGATTACCCCTTTTGCCACCAAAAAAGCTGATAAAATCAAAAGCATGAAGCTCTGTGAAAATCCGGAAAAAGCGTTCTCTACCGGTAATGTATTGGTCAACACTACTAAAACCAGTGCTAAGAGGGCTGCTAAAAAAATGGGTAATGCATTGATTAAAACTGCCAGAATTGTACTGAAAAACAGGGCAAAAAGATGCCATGATTGTAGACTGAGCCCCCAGGGGACAGGAGCAAACCAAATCAGAAGCCCAACCAGTACAACCAGAATTTTTCTAATCATCCTGGAAATACCTTGATCAATTCTTGTTTTAATTCAATCCCTATACCAGCTGCATCCGGCATACCGACTTTTCCATTTTCCACGGGTGTATTATCGGCGAAGCCGCCAAAGGGATGAAAGACGTGGGGGTAAGATTCATTACCACCAAGACCTAGTCCGGCTGCGATATGCAAAGCAAATTGATGGCCACCATGGGGAACACAGCGCCGGGCCGACCATTGGTTTTGGTCCAACATTTCCAGGGTGCGCAGATATTCGGTGAGGCCATAACTCAGAGCGGGATCAAACTGGAGATAATCCCGTTCTCGAATCATCCCTCCATACCGAATCAGGTTTCGGGCGTCTTGCATCGAAAAAAGATTTTCTCCTGTGGCAATGGGAGTCGTGCTTGCCTGGGATACCAGAGCATTCAGTTGAAAATCTAAAGGATCACCAGGTTCTTCATACCACTTCAGATTGTAGGGTTTCAGTGCTTCAGCATATTCCAGTGCGACCCGCAAGTCAAAACGTCCGTTGGCATCCACTGCAAGATCCTGACCATTACGGACGAGCTTGAGTACGGCTTCTATTCTGGTAAGGTCTTCCTTCAGGGAAGTGCCTCCAATTTTCATTTTAACGGTATTGTATCCCAGATCAAGGTACGACTGCATCTCATCCAACAACTGTGTAGTATCCTTACCCGGATAATAATAACCTCCTGCAGCGTACACATAAACCTGGTCTTCAGCTACGCCATTGGTATATCGGTCAGCCAGTAACCTGTATAAAGGCTTGTCTTCGATTTTTGCAGTGAGATCCCAGAGGGCCATGTCCAAAACACCAACCGCGACCGATCGCTCACCATGACCACCTGGTTTTTCATTGGCCATCAGCAGCTGCCAGGCTTTTTGGGGATCAAAATTTTGCCCATCTTCCTGTAAGAGATCCGCTTCCTGAGCCTCCAGCAGTCTCGGAATAAAGCGTGTCTTTAACATGCCGTACTGTGAGTAACGGCCATTGGAGTTAAATCCATATCCGGTCAGTGGTTTTCCATTACGAATCACATCAGAGACAATGGTTACAACCGATACATCCATTTTGGAAAAATCGATATAGGCGTTTCGGATAGCCGAAGCAATTGGTACAGTTTTATGGTGAATAGCCTTTATTTTCATTAAAGTTTAATTTTTAGACAAATAATGGTTCAAGATCAGCGGGTTGGCCGGTGTTTTTGTCAATTGATCAGAATACTGTTTTATAAATTAAATCATACGAGATTTTAACAAAGATGAAAATGCTAACTTATACAAAAAAGAAATCAATGGAATGAAGCGGAGAAATTTCATTAGGAAAACGGGATGCTATTCGACCGGCACATTACTCTTGCCGTTTGCAGGACCATTGTTACCAAAATCTGACTTCAACATCATGGTTGTTTCTGGCTGGCAGGATGTTAATATTGGTGATATTGCACACACTCCAGGGTTGTTACATCTACTGCAAACGTTCATGCCCGATGTCAGTATTGTACTCTGGAAACGGAGCACAGGACCGGAGGTAGAGCAACTACTCCAAAAGAATTTCCCAAAGGTCCGAATCATCTATGGTGATGTTGAACAGAACGGGAGTGTCAAAAGTAAAGAACTGCTCAAGGCTTTCAAAAAAGCGGATATCATGATCCATGGTTCGGGGCCATCGGTTGTTGGCCAGTCCAATCTTGAAGCGTGGGTCAAGCATACCCAGAAGCCCTTCGGGATTTTTGGTACCACTATCCAAAACATTAATGAGAAACTAAGGTCGCTGTTAAAAAAAGCTTCGTTCATATTTACTCGTGAAACAGCATCTTTACAAGTGTTGAAGGAGGCCGGTATTACCGGTAATCATATTGCATTTGCACCTGATGCCACTTTTTTTCTTAAACTTCAGAATGACGATAAAGCCATAAAGTTTCTCCACGAGCATAACCTGAAAGAGCAGAAGTTTATTTGCGTTATCCCCCGGCTAAGATTTACTCCTTATCATAAGTTCAAAACGGTTGACTGGACGGCTGAGCGAATCCAAATGGTAGAGAGAGTTAATGCTGAAACAAAAGAAAAAGATCACGCCAAATTAAGGGAAGCCATGATTACCTGGGTAAGGGAAACGGGCAATAAGGTATTAACTCAAGTTTCGGCACCTAAATTTAGATGAATTT
>JBGTCB010001122.1:0-1521 GCA_041748995.1 Saprospiraceae bacterium
CGTGATAGCACTTATTTCATTGGGAACACTCAGATCCCTGTATCTAAGATTTCGCGTCGTAAATGAAAACCCAGGTAGTAGTCGAAAATCGAAATATCTTCCGATTTTAAGATTGGATACCACATTAACATTATACCCGGGTCCGGTTACCGATTCTACGGACAGTATTTGTTCCTGCTGGTGAAAATTTTTACTTCGGAAAACGTTGTAATCACTAGAGTGAAAAGCCAGAGACAATCCGAAGTAATACGGTTTACCCTGTTTATTCATAAAATTGTAATTACCCCTGCCTGGCGGCTGTTGTGCCAAAAGTGCAAGACTAAATGCAAACAGAACAACACTGGTTAAGACTACTTTATGCCTGAATAAAGGGCGCATATACCTAGCGTAAGTGATTTATAAATGGTCGAATTAAAACCTGCTTCTTCAAGTATTTTTACAAACTCCGTACCAGCTGGAAAAACTTGTGATGATTCGAACAAATACTTATATGCTTTTGAATCTCTTGAAGTAATCCTTCCGATGAAGGGTAAAACGTATTTGAAGTAAAGAAAGTATAATTGTTTGAAAGGGGTGATGGATGGTTTTGAAAATTCCAGGACCGTAATCTGACCGTTGGGTTTAAGGACCCGGTTACATTCCTTTAAACTTCGAAGGGTGTTTTCAAAATTTCTCACTCCAAAAGCAACAGTAATTGCATCAAAGGAGTTATCGCTAAAAGGAAGATATTCCGAATCTCCCTGCTGGAAAGTCACCTGATCTGTAAGGTTCCTTTTTTGAATCTTTCCTCGCGCAATCTCGAGCATATTCGCTGAAAGATCAAGACCAACGATTTTACAGTCGGGAGCAAACCGTGCCAGTAATATAGCCATATCTCCCGTGCCGGTAGCTAAATCAAGGGCATAAACCGGTTTATTTTTCAAAGCATGCCTTATTGCCTTTCTTCTCCATTGAGTGTCAATACCCCCTGAAAGTAACCGGTTAAGCAGGTCGTACCGGTAGGCGATCCTGTCAAACATCGATTCGACCTGTTTTTTCTTTGCACCACCATCTTCGTATGGGGTGACATTTTCGTGTTGCATCCGCCTTCTATTGTTTTAAAATGGTGAAGATAATCCTTCACTATGGTAAAAAAGGTATGAGGTAATATCTTTGCCAGACAGGGCTGGATATTCAGTGATAAAAGCTACGAAATTATCGTTAAGTTTTCTTAACTTCGCACCGCCTTATGAAAAACATTTAAAATTTTTAAATGGCTGATAACCAGAGAATTATACCAATAAATATTGAGGACGAAATGAAGGCCGCCTACATTGACTACTCAATGTCTGTCATTGTGGCCCGGGCCTTACCGGATGTTCGGGACGGATTGAAACCCGTACATCGCCGTATTCTATATGGCATGCACGATCTTGGACTCACTTTTAACAAAGCTCATAAGAAATCTGCCAGAGTAGTGGGAGAGGTCCTTGGTAAGTATCATCCACATGGAGATTCGTCCGTGTATGATGCGATGGTCCG
>JBGTCB010001123.1:0-1672 GCA_041748995.1 Saprospiraceae bacterium
AAAATCTCATTTGTGGGTTAGCTGCTACTTCGTGCCACATAGCTGGGGCCGAGATTACACTTCCGAAATCTTCATTGAGCACTTCTAACTGAGAATAGATCTGTTCATCACTCACATTTTGTTCCTCCGTATGGTAGACTATATGCACAACCACAGGTATGGTGATGATTCCCTCATAAGGCACACTTGATGAGCTACTCTGATTACTTTGTTCTTGTTTCAGTCTGAACTCTGGATTGTTCTTCATCTGCTCCAGATAGGCTTCATAGAAGCCGCAGGTAGGCTGTGCCGAAGCTGCGATTGAGCAATAGCAGAGTAGTATTAGGATTATCCGGACTTTCATGAGTGTGTTCACGTTGTTGTCAAAATAATAAGGTGCAAAATATGTATTCTTTTAAGTCTGGCTTAAAAAACACTGCTCTTTCACTACTATGATGCACTAGTTATTCCAAACGGACGATGGGTACGCAGCAAAAAGCCCATTAAGTTCATTGTAATCAAATTTTGTTAACAGAGCGGATAATGAGCTGAATATCTAAAATTATTTGAATTGCCAATTGAAAAACTATTCCAAGATTAAGGAAACAAATAGGATTGATTATTTGTAAGAAATGATGTAGCTATATTAATTCCCGCTGAAAACTGACCCACATTTCCTGCTGGAAATTGACCCACCTCCAGAGTCGTTTAGCTCTAATCAGATTTTTTTCGAGGAAAGGCTATATGATTGGCAGAAAAAGTCAAGATGATTACAATGGAAGACTGGGCTACCATTCGAAACCTCAATAGTAAATGACAAAGCATACGAGCTATTGCATCGTTGATGGACATCAACCGTAACTCGCTCTGTGAAGCTCTGCGCCGTAATCAGCCACCTGAGTACAAAAGCAAGGAAGTCATCAATGAAGTCATTGCTCCCTTGTTAATTTTTAAGTTACTCCACCATAGTATCTGAACTTTTACCAGATTCTGAAGATTCTGACTCAGGTAAGATTGATGATGACACATAGCAATGCACTGGCCCGTATGGGTCCAATGCCGGTAATCGATGTGACAATGAAGTTTGTCTTATTTCAAGTCTGATTTAACTGTTCCAAAATTTCTTTTGGAGCATCCAATTCCTTTAAAATCATTTTAAGTTGGTGAATTAGACTTGACTAAAATCTTGAAAGTTCGGGATTACAGAGATATTTATTTACACCAACTGTTTTTGATCTTAACCAGCTGTTGTTGATTATATTACGTACCTTTGCGGGATCGCATACAACACAGATCCTCTATTGTAGCAACCTAACCCTTCCCAAAAACATATGATTTTTCTTATGAAACCAAAGGTCAGTATCCATTGGGTGAAACACTCGTAAACAAAGTATGTTTAAAATGAAGGAGAGAGGAATAGTAAAATTCTTACAAGTTAGATATTATCAACAATTGCTCTCCAATAAAGAAGCATTTAATCGGACGACAGCCGTTCTAAGTTGTGTACAAAGAAATTGATTTTCAAAGTAAAATGAAAGGCGAAAATGCCAACACAACTTACCGTTGCCACATAAGAACTGGAAAAAACACAGAAACAGACTTCGCTAAAAACGAACTCATGAAATTCGAAGCCAATGTTCGCAAACTGAATATATTGGTAATATTGGATATTTATGCACCATTTGAATAAAAA
>JBGTCB010001124.1:0-3260 GCA_041748995.1 Saprospiraceae bacterium
AAGAGTTGAAAATAGCTTTTTCGTGTACCTCACTCCTACAATGAGGATTTGACGGACCCACATAAATGTCTGAAATACAAATATATAGGCTCAAAAACAGTTCAAGAACATGTTTAGGATTTAGTGGAAATTTACGTAATATGAAATCAGCACCCTATGATTTCAATAATTTTCAGCTAACACTATCGCCGGAATACGTCAAACAAACCAAACATATTGAGCAACACGAGGACAACAATACTTATCAGTAACCAGTAAGCTGCTTTATTTGCCCCTGGATGCCTGCTGGCGAATTTTGCGGTATACCAGCCTCCAAGAGTCTGGCCGATAGCCAGTATTAATCCGATATCCCAGCGCACAAGTCCTTTGTACTGGAAGATCATCAGCACTATTAAGGTATAAATTGCCACCACAAAGGATTTTAACGCATTGCCTTCTGTCATGCTATAGCGGAGTACCAATACCATGATAGCCAGATAAAAAATACCCATGCCCATCTGAATAAATCCTCCATAGAAACCCAATGCCAGATATACCGGGACTGCAATCCACCACTGAATAACCTTGTATTCACTTTTTTCCTTCAACCATCTTTTAGGGTTGACCAGCATAACGATGAGCATAGCTAACATCAGGTACTTAAAGACAAAAAGAAACTGTTCATTGCTTACCCTGATAGCAGCAAAAACTCCCAGTATCGCACCCACTACTGTCCAGAAAATATTTTGACTGCTATGGGTCAGATCAAGCTTGCCATTTCTATAAAAAGCGTAGCTACCGGCAAATGACTGGGAAAGAACTCCAATTCGATTGGTACCATTTGCCACGTTTCCCGGTAAGCCCATTATCTCAGTTAAGATGGATAAGGTTATTGCTGAACCATTGCCAGCGAGGGTATTAATTATACCTGCTAAAGCTCCTCCAAGAACTGCTATTACATAATGGTGCCACTCGATCATTCTGTCTCATTAACCGGTTGACAGATTTCAATTAAAGTACCACCCATCGATCGGGGATGAATGAAAAAAACCCATTTATTCATCGCCCCGGCAATCGGTTGATCTTGTAGTATTTCAAGACCACTATCTCTTAACCGTTGCATTTCCTGTTGAATATTCTTAACCCTAAAAGCCAGATGATGAATGCCTTCACCGCGTTTTTCTAAGAACCTTGCAACCGGACTGGTTATCGAGGTGGACTGCAACAGTTCAATCTTGTGGTCTCCCTGTTGTATAAAACGTACAATGACCTGTTGTGAAGGCAGTTCTTCCTCCCCAATGACCTTTATGTCTCCTAACTGCCTGAAACGGGTAGTGGTTTCATCCAAATCTCTGACAGCTAATCCTATATGATCCAGGGGAAAGTCCTTTACCCGCTGCATCAGATATTTTCGAAGATGCCCAATCGCCTCTGTTCCTGCCAGGCTCCCCGGGTAAAATCAGGACATTTGAGAGGAACACTACCCAGTTCCGTTGAAATCTTTGAAAGTTCTACTATGCAAGACCAGGATGCAGCATCATACACATCCATGTCCAGTGGCCAGCCCTGATTAAGACAATCAATCAGCCGGTATATTTGCACAAAATCCATACCTCCATGACCTCCGTTCTTGGCGATACCATCTTTTAATTTTTCCCATATTGGATGCCGGTATTTGTCCTGATATTCCTTGTATACAGATTCACTCAGCCAATCATGGTCCTCCCCTGCAATCGCTAATCGACTGGGATATCCTTCGTGATAGGCTTTCGTGCCTGCAAGCGCATTAATCCGGCTATAGGGTCGGGGGGTCACAACATCATGTTGGATGAGAATTGTCCGGCCCATACTGGTTTTAAGCAGTGTATTATTCATATCCCCATGCAAGAAATCAGTCCGGTTGTAGAACTCATTGCCTGGGTCAACAGTCTTGGAGTACTCGGATAAACTAGCCTGAACACTACTCATAGATATCAGGTGATCAAATTTATCACCCCGGTTAATGTCCATATACTGGGCAACCGGTCCTAATCCATGAGTGGGATAGTGGTTTCCATCTTGCTTGAGGTGATACTTCATCCGCCAATTGTTGTGGTAGTGTTCATGACCAAACAAACTTTCCTTCAGATTATGAATGTAGGCCGCTTCGCCGTAGGTAAGGGTACCAAATACGCCATTTTGTACCATATTAAGTACCCAGAGTTCTTCATCTCCATAGCAGACATTTTCCAACATCATGCAATTTACCTGCATTTGCTCCGCGGTGTTAACGAGATCCCAGCAACCTTGAAGGGTCATCGCAGCCGGAACCTCTACTGCGACGTGTTTGCCTTGCTGCATGGCGAAAACTGCCATAGGTACATGATCATCCCAGGGAGTACAAATGATCACAAGATCAATGTCAGCACGACGGCACATCTCCATCCAGGCGTCTGCCTTACCACTATATATTGCCGGAGTCTGACCGGAAGCTTTTAATATCTCGAGGGTTGGGGCGATGCGATCTTCTCTCAGATCACAGATCGCTGTTATTCTGGCTTTTTCCGGATAGAGGGCATTTACTAATTTAGCTTGCCCGGTTCCCCGATTTCCAAGACCCAGCATGGCCACCCTGACCTGACTTATGGGGGCCTTTCGCAGATTCATAACAGTTTCTTGACCTTCCGGGCGGATGAATTCAGTATTCTCAAGAATTTCATCCAATTGGTCTGGTTCGACTCCTTTAGTATTAACTACCGGAGCCAGACCAAGCCATGCTGCAGCCGTGGAAGATAATCGGATAAATGAACGTCGGTGAGGATTCATATCGGTAAAAATTAGAGCAGGGAAGATACGAAAGGAAGCCAAATGCTGCATTTCCAAAAAATCTAACACCATTGATGGCTTCTTATCCGCCATCTCATCGGTCCGACGCCAAAGGCTTTGTCCGACGGCGTCATCTTCGAAAGCCCACGTAGTGTTCTACTATGTTCGTTTCGCTTCTACTGACGCGCTACCACTTCGGTCAGCTCGCAGTTCGGTCAGCAAAGCACAGCCCCGTCAGCATCCCAGTTTGATCTGACGAAAAATAAGATCTTCACTAATATCAGATACTTCGAAAATACAGCATTAATGTCTTTTGAGAAACGCTACCTTGTACTATTCCTTATCCAGATCGGATTCCACCGGTTCCGGAGTTTCTTCCAGGCCATTTTCTGCAGCTAATTTTTCCGGATCCTCGTGTTGAGGTGGGATTGAGTATGGTCGGGGTCCGATCAAGCGCTCTATATCGGATTTAAGAA
>JBGTCB010001125.1:0-2281 GCA_041748995.1 Saprospiraceae bacterium
GGATGGTGATGACTCTATTAAAACGCAAGCACCTGGCTATTTATCTTCTATGTATAAGTACGATTCTTTTACTGGGTCTCTTTTTTCCCAACACCCTTCGATTTAAATATGAATTTGAAGAAGGAAAGATCTGGAGATACAACGATCTGATTTCTCCTTATGACTTTGGAATATTAAAACCTGATGAAGACTTACAGCGGGAATACGCTGGTGTTGACAGCATTTTTCGAAGTCATTATGTAAAAGATCAGCAGAAAATTGATGCAGTTCTTCTTGATTTTGAAAATGATTTTCAAAAAACCACCTTCGGTCAAACTGGTGAGATCCTGACAGCAGTTAATCGTAATCCGGAACAATACCTCAACTATGCAAAAGCCTTGCTACGTAAGTACTATGATCGTGGCATTGTAAAAATTGACAGCCTGCAAAGTCCTGAGGATCTCACTAGTATGCAAGTTCTTGAAGGAAACGAATTTATCAAAACACAACCGATCGATGCAGCAGAGGTTCATGATCAAATTCGTAATGAACTTGCCAATTCTACCTTGCCTCATGTATCTTTTCTCTATCCATTATTGTCCAGGCATATTCATCCAAATATCAATTTTGATAAAGATTTAATTAACCGTCTAAAAAGTGCTGAAAAAGCAAAAATTGCTGTCACCAGGGGTAAAGTCTCTCGTGGTGAATTAATCGTAGCCCGGGATGCAGTGATCACCCAGGAGATTTCCCGTCGATTGATGTCCTACCGGGTTGCTCATGAAAGACAAGTTGCTCAGAATAAATCTCCCTGGTTTGTCTGGGGTGGTTATTTTATATTGATGTGTCTCCTGATCGGAGTATTCACATTCTATTTTTGGCAATGGATTGAACATCGGCCCAATGCTCTTAAAATATTAATTTTTATTCATTTATGGATTTTGGTTTATAGTTTCATTACCTACCTGGTGGAGAGTAATGGAACGTTGAGTGTTTACATGATTCCCTATTGTATTGCTCCAATTGTTTTAAAGACATTTTTCGAGGAAAAGTTCGCCTTTTCAACTTATGTGATTTTAATCATTACTGTTGCCTTAATTTTTTCATTTGGATTTGAATTTATATTGCTCCAGGTTACAGCAGGTCTGGTAGCGATAGTGAGTAATAAAGTTACACGATACTGGTCACCATTTTTCCGAGCCATATTGCTGATTGGATGTACCTATATCATCGGATCTTTAAGTCTGACATTTATTAAAGAAGGCACTATTAAAATGGTAGAGTGGGAAGACTATACCTGGTTTCTGGTGAATATTTTATTAGTGCTTCTGGCCTATCCCCTGGTTCCATTATTAGAACGTATCTTTGGATTTACCTCGGCGATTTCTTTAGCTGAACTTGGTGATGTAAACCGGCCGTTACTTAAGGAACTTTCTCTGAAGGCGCCGGGTACATTCCAGCATTCTTTGCAGGTGGCCAACATTGCTGAAGCCGCGGCTGATTCAATCGGTGCCGATTCGCTTCTTTTACGAGTATCTGCATTGTATCATGATATTGGCAAAATGCAGGAACCAGAAATATTTATTGAAAATCAAGGTGAATACAATCCTCATAGAAGTCTTACTGCACGGGAAAGTGCTGAAAAGATCATTAACCATGTAGTGGCAGGAGCCATAATGGCAAAAAAACACCGCCTTCCCAAACCGATTACTGATATGATTTTGAGTCATCATGGTACTACACGTGTGGAATATTTCTTTAAAGCAAGTGAACAGGGAAATTTGGAATTGCGGACCGATGAGGCATCCTTCAGATATCCTGGACCTAAACCGGTCACCAGGGAGGAAGTTATACTCATGTTGGCAGATAGTATTGAGGCGGCATGCAAAAGTTTGAAAAACCCCACCGAAACCGACATCCGGCAGATGATTGACAGAATTTTTAGTGGGAAACAAGCCTCAGCCCAGTTTTCGGATTCCGAAATTTCGTACAGGGAAATGGAAAAAATCAGAAATTCGCTTTACAAGGTATTACAAAGCATATACCACATACGCATAGAATATCCTAAAGAATCAGAAGAGCAGATCGCTTCTCAAGCTGATTTATAGTTCCATTCTCTTTCAGTGATCCAGTAATACACTCCAAAAAAGACGGAGGAATATACCAGATTGGATAACAGCGTATTCCAGAAAAATGGTAAACCAGCGGTGAATGCCAGAATCAATCCTTCTGCTGTCTTAGGATAGATTGGATCCTGCATGAATGATCCGAAATTAGTCACCAGAAAGAATACAATCGTACC
>JBGTCB010001126.1:0-10743 GCA_041748995.1 Saprospiraceae bacterium
AAACCCCATTGAACTTCTTCATCCGGAAAATAAAAGAGGCTGACTTTTCCATTTGTTTCAAGAATGGCATATTTCACTTGTCCGAGATGAGAGACATTATTGTCTCGCAATTGTGCAAAAAACTCTTCATGGGCTACCGACTCACGCTTAAAATTGTCATAATTGAATTTACCTCCTTCTGCGAGATAAACCGCCTCACCCTCGAATACTTTCTCCACATACCGGCTGTTGTTAATCAGATAGGTCACCAATCTGTATAATGATATCACCACAACAAAGACCATGAGACCAGGTAGCAGACCCACCTCCTTGTAAAACATTGGATCGCCTGAAGCAGAACCGAGACCAATGATGACACCCAATTCAAACACCGAGAGCTGTGAAATGCTGCGCTTGCCCAGCAGGCGTAAGCTGAAAAGAATCACGAGAAACATAAACATGGTCCGGAGAGCTACTTCCGGTAGAAAGGACCACTGTTCTGAGCCGAGTAAAAATGAACTCAGGTCAAAATCAAAAGAACTGGCTATTAAAAGAAACGGAATTTGCATGGTGCTGCAATTTATATTACCAAGTGAGGAAGCAAAATACGACAACGAAAAGTAAACAGAAGGAAGTATGGACTCACTCCCGGAAAAAACACATAGGTGTATTTAGTTTGACTTAGAGATGCGGACCATAGTAAGGTTTTGGCTTCCAGATTGATGGGAACGCTGTGTGGATAATGAAAATGAAAAGCAGCAGTGTCCTTATTTACTGTATGACTTACTGTTTACTTTGGATGTAACAAAAGACCGGGAGAGTGTCAACTGGATTCAGCCATATCTTCCCTATTTGGTCGGCAAAAAGAACTATTGTATAAGAATATGGAACTATAGTATAAGAAACCCGGACAGGAATACGGGTACTTAGTACCGGAATTTACCACCATTGGTAGGTTAAGTAATTAAGTCATTTTCAAATGAAAGGCAAATTATATAAGATCATTTCTATTCGATCATGTGTTTCTGGTTGTTCTCTGATTCTATTTCTTCATATATATTCTCACAGCTATGCTCAGAGAATAGTTGTAGAGAGTACACAACCTGGGGCAACCGTCATTCAATTGACTAACTATAAGAATTCGGCATTTACCGAGGGTCTTTTTTGTTCTGGCTTTCATGGTATTTATGGTGTTGGCAGGGGACCAAATGGTTATGGAATTCAGGCAACAGCGGTAGGAGATGGTTCTGGTATCTCGTCGGGAATACATTCTGGATGGAATGGGCATTTTACTGGTGGGACTGGTTTTTACGCTTTTCCCCGACTAATTATCAATGATTTTAATAGCAACAATACCCAGTATCCGCTTAAAGTAGGATTCGATGGTACCAACGGAAACGGGGCGCATCTGACCACCGGAGGCACTTGGACAAATGGATCCAGTAAGGATTTTAAAGTTGATATTGAAGAAATCGACGCTCCGCTTATTCTGGAAAAGTTAAAAAGCCTCGAAGTGCATTCTTGGCGTTATAATCAAAACAACAAAGTAGATCACATCGGCCCGGTTGCGGAAGATTTTGCCCGAATATTTGAATTGGGATCAGATAATAGGTATATCAGTACCGTAGACGCCGATGGGGTCAATCTTTCAATTGTTCAGGGATTGGCTCAAAGGCAGGAAATACACAATGAGCTGCTAATCCAATTGGAGCAGACCGTGAAGGAGTTGGAAAAATTGGCAGAAAAACTAAAAAATGAGAGTAGCTATCTTAATTGTGATCGGTAATTTGTTCCTTGGTTTCTTTCTTTCATCCGGACAAACGATGACTATTGAGACAAATACCTTAAATAGTGCAGCATATGCACTTAACCAAGGCTGGGCTGTGTATGGTGAGGGTTACAGTGGAGTCAATGCCAGGGGTATCGGAGGCAATGGTTTATTTTGCGATGGAATCTTTGCAATGGTATCGGGTGCAAATGCTTACTCAGGATACTTTATTGGATTTCCCCTCGTTTGGGCATTAATAATAGTAACCCACTCCACCCCATTCACGTTGGAACGCCAGGAGTCAACAACGGAAATGGTGCCCATGTTACTACCGGAGGTGCCTGGACAAATGGATCCAGCAGCACTTTCAAGCATTTTTTCCGGCATGTTGATACGGACCTGGTGTTGCAGAAAGTATCGGCTTTGAAAATAACAAGTTGGAACTATATAGACAGTGAGGAAGGACAGCATTTGGGTCCGGTTGCTGAAGAATTCTCGCAAATATTTGGATTGGGAGAAAACGATTCCTACATTTCCACGATTGATGCTGATGGCATTGCAACTGCAGCACTGAAAGCGCTTATGGCAAAAATGGAATTCCAAAGTCAAACAATCCAGGAGTTGTTTGAAAGGATCAGGAAACTGGAAGGTTCAACTAATTAAATCTTAATTATCAATAAAATGCATAATTAGCATTCTATTTTGTTACGATTTTGTGCTCTACAATATTCCCTTTTACTAATTTTTTTTTGATGTTATTATTATGAAGGTCTTATTGATTTCTGTGATTACGTTTTTACTGATATTAAATGTGCGTCTTAGCGCGCAAATGCTTGAAACGATCGAGGATAGTATTGAAACAGTAATTATGGGGATTCATGCTAATATTACCAATATCAATTCTATCGGTATTAGATCTGAGGGCTTTGGAGGAATCACAGCAAGAAGATCTAATGATCCTTCCAGTATAGGTGCTGTGGGTATCAGTGATGGCTCGGATGGCTTTGGAGTGTATGGTGTTTGTACAGGAGCCAATGGCTATGCCGGATACTTCATTGGGGGAAAGGGTGTTTACGTGGCTCCCAGGGTAGGAGTAAATAATGTATTTCCCGAATATCCATTGCACGTTGGTACAAATAGCACCAATGGCAATGGAGCGCACGTCACAATCGGAGGTGATTGGGTGAATGCCAGCAGCCTTTCCTTTAAAGAAAATTTCAAATCAATAGACGTCAGAGAAGTTCTCCAGAATGCATGTCAGATGAAAATTTATCGTTGGCGTTATGCAGGCAGTGATGAGGGTAGCCATATTGGTCCGCTTGCTGAAGATTTCTTCACGGCATTTAAGTTGGGAAATAATCCCCGCTATATTTCAACCGTTGATGCAGACGGTGTGGTATTGGCTTCCATTCAGGCATTAAACGAAATCAGAGAAGAGCAGGAATTCTGGATTGAAATGTTAAAGAAAAGAATTCAGCTATTGGAAGATTTAAAAGATCATTAAACCCGGGAATATTCATTGGGTTTTCGTAGTGAAAGGTAAAAATGCAATAAAGTCGGGCTTGGCCCTGATGCGAATGCCGTCAGGGTTCTCCAAACCCTTGACTCGCAGGCATGGTCTCACCATCATGGTGAGAATCAAAAAGGGCTTATGTGCCAGTATTTGCAGCAGTTTACCTCGTTATAGATAATCTAATGTATAATCCGGATTAAACCTATTGGCCACTATTTAGTGGGTAACCATAATTCAATTCTCTTAAAGGGAAATAAATTATAAGCCTGATACTGAAGAAAGAAATACGAAGTCTTAATAAAACTTCTTGCTCCATCAACTACCGGAATTCCGGTATTTTCCGGGCTAATTTTTTCGCCAATTTTCGGTATTGCCGGATATCGCCGGATCAGATAACTTTGCTTTACTGTTGAAACTAGCAGATGAATCCTATGGTTGGGAGACAGTCAGGTCCCATAGCAAGAATATGATGATCAAACTGGCTGCGGCCAATGCGGTAGTGACGATTCGAAGGGCTTTTGGGGGAAGGTATTTACATTACCGGTTATGATTTAAAATTACAAAAGAATTTCTATCTGGTTAAAGTTGGTCCGATACCGCCACAATAGATTCCGAACTGAAACCCTCCTATTTCGAATCTACTATTTAGGGCAATCCCTTCTCAATTAAATATTCATCATATGAAATCATTTCTTTTTCTTGTTGCGAGTCTGGCACTTTTTAATGAGGTAACCTTTTCCCAGGAAGAGAGACTGGATGTAGATGGGGCCATCAAAATTGGAAACACCGGAGGTCTGACCCCTGATGCAGGTACTATCCGATGGACAGGAACTGACTTTGAGGGGTGGAATGGTGATTTTTGGGTTTCCTTTACCAATGGAATGTTGCATGGTACCGTCAGTGATATGGATGGACATACTTACAGAACCGTGGTCATTGGTACTCAGGAATGGATGGCTGAGAACCTTCGCAGCAGCAAATATTTGAATGGTGATATTATCTCCAAAGTGGCGGATAGTACGCTCTGGGCAAATGCTAATTTTGGGGCCTATTGCTGGTATGTCAATGATAGTACAGCCAATGAACAACCCTATGGTAAACTTTATAATTGGTATGCGGTAAATGATGGCCGCAGTATATGCCCCAGTGGATGGCATATACCAGCTATAGCTGAATTTACAGTTTTAACGGACTTTCTGGGAGGAGATCTTTTGGCTGGAGGTAAAATGAAGGAAGCCGGATTTAACCATTGGAGTACTCCTAATACGGCAGCAACCAACGCAAGTGGTTTTACCGGATTGCCGGCAGGAAGCCGTAATCCGATTAGTATCTTCCAGAGCATTCATTTTAGTGGAATATTTTGGAGTACGAGTGAGTCAAGCAGTACGTCGGCTGAACATCTCAATTTAAATTACGCTACGGGTTTGGTACAGGTAAATGACAATAATAAACGTTTTGGTTTCTCAGTGCGGTGCCTAAAAAATTAAATATAGAAGGAGATTCCGAATAATTCTGCGGACGATGTCAGCCCCCTATCGAACTACTTTTTACTCAGGAGAGTATCAAGCTGCATCTTTGACAAAAAGCTAATTATTACCTCATCTAATTCAGGTGGATGAGAAACGAAAAGAGCAATACATTAATTGACCCAGATAAGATTTATAGCTTAATTCTCAAATTCCCCAAAAAAAAGCATCCTCGATGTGCCCGATTTCCGCCATCGCATTTTCCTTCAATAGGATCGAGATCACATCAAAACGGATTTCTCCTTCATATTGATGCTCGGCAATATAGGCGTGGGCAGCGCTGGTGATTAAGCCCTCCTTTTTTGTATTGATAGCAGCATCCGGAGGTCCGAAATAGTCATACGAACGGGTTTTCACTTCAAAAAAGATGAGTACGGCACCTGATTTGGCAATAATATCGACCTCGGCTTTTTTAAAACGCCAGTTGATAGCTACAATCTGATATCCTTTATGCTCCAGGTACTCTGCTGCCAGGATTTCACCCCGTTTACCGATGACTTGTTGGATAGCCATAGACGAAAGATAGCTGATAAATAAGCTATTGCCCAAAGATTAACCTTACTATTGTTCTTTTATTTTTACCGAAAGAGCGGAAAACTGAAGATATGATCATGAAAAACACGCTACAAAAGATAAATCCTTCCACCTTGAAGATTTGGGATGAACTTAAGCAGGAAGGACAACGGTTCCAGCACGAGACTTTGGTCGATTTATTTGACCACGATCATGACCGGGTAAATCGTTTTTCCGTAGACTTCCACGATTTGTACATCGATTATAGTAAAAACAGAATCGATAGCAGGGTCATGGAGAAGTTATTAAAACTTGCTTCGGATACCGATCTGAAAGATGGCATCCAAAAAATGTTTGCCGGAAATGAGATCAATGAGACCGAAGAAAGAGCAGTTTATCATGTAGCGTTAAGAGCTCCCCGATCGGCTGCAATGAATATCGAAGGTCATAATATTATGCATGACGTGCATGCCGTGCTTGACCAGATGGAGTCTTTTGTCATGCGTCTTGACGAAACCTGGAAAGGATTTAACGGAAAAAAGATCACGGATGTGGTCAATATCGGTATCGGTGGCTCTGACCTGGGTCCGGTCATGGTGGTTGAAGCATTAAGACCTTTTCAGGACCGCAATCGGAAAGTGCATTTCGTCTCGAATATTGACGGGTCACATATTGCTCAGACCCTGAGTAAGTTAAACCAGGAAACCACACTCTTCATCATTGCATCAAAAACTTTTACAACGATCGAAACCATGACAAACGCCCACACGGCAAGAAAATGGTTTTTGGAGAAGGGAGAGGAAAAGGATATACGGAAGCATTTTGTAGCAGTTTCAACCAATATTCCGGAAGTTGAGAAATTTGGTATTGATGCCCAGAATGCATTTGAATTCTGGGATTGGGTTGGTGGAAGGTATTCGCTATCATCGGCGATTGGTCTCAGTATTATGGTATCGATTGGGGCCTATCATTTCCGTGAATTTCTGGAGGGCATGCACGCAATGGACATGCATTTCAAGGAAGCAGAATTTGAAGATAACCTTCCGGTCATTTTGGCTTTGCTTGGAATCTGGTACACGAATTTTATGGGAGCTCAATCAGAAGCGGTGTTGCCCTATGATCAAAACCTTCAATTTTTGCCGGCTTACCTGCAACAGGCAAGCATGGAAAGCAATGGCAAAATGGTCGATAGATCAGGCAACAAGGTGACCTATGACACCGGGCCGGTTTTATGGGGTGGGGCGGGTACCAACAGTCAGCATTCTTTCTTTCAGTTACTTCATCAGGGTACACACCTGATCCCTTGTGATTTTATCCTGATCGCTAATCCCGCTCATTCGATGGGCCATCACCATGATCTTTTAGTGGCTAATGCGCTTGCTCAATGCGAGGCACTCATGATGGGTAAAAGTGAACACGCCGTTCACCGGGAACTGGAAATTGCCGGTTTGCCGGTCGAAAAAATCGATCAGCTGACACCATTTAAAATATTTGAAGGGAATCGACCAAGTACCATGATCATGATTAAAGAACTGACACCTTTCAATCTGGGAAGCTTGATTGCAATGTATGAACATAAGATATTCGTGCAGGGCTACATCTGGAATATTTTCAGTTTTGATCAATTTGGAGTAGAGCTTGGTAAACAGTTGGCAAAAGTGATTGAACCTGAAATTTCAGGTGATGCTAACCCGGAAAAACATGATGCATCAACCAATAACCTCTTGCAAAAATTTAAATCATGGAAAGAATATTATTGAATTATTTAACTGAAATATTTGGAGGGTAAATTAACTAATTGCAATTCTGGGTATTTCAATTTGAAATTTCATCCATGAAGAAATTAGAAGGGGTGATCAAATATTACGACTGGGGAGGGTATGAATATCTACCCGGGTTGTTAAATCTGGAAAAATCAGATCGACCTTTTGCCGAATATTGGCTAGGTACACATCCGGATGGTATGGCCTTACTGGCAGAAGAAAAAACGCCCTTGCAGGGATACCTGGAAGAACCTTTGCCTTTTCTGTTGAAAGTTCTCGATGTCCGGGATATGCTCAGTTTACAGGTGCACCCGGATAAAATTACCGCCGAAAAAGGTTTTGATGAAGAAGAAAAATCTGGAAAGCCACGCAATGCTTATGCCCGGATTTACAAAGATAATAATCACAAGCCGGAATTAATGGTGGCATTATCTGAATTTTGGCTGGTACAGGGATTTAAATCGGATAGCCAAATTTTGGCCATCTTCCGGCAAAATCCCGAATTAATCTCCATGGAAGATTATTATATAAAACATGGATTAAAAAGAACCTATGAATATCTGATGGTCATGCCCCAACAGGAGGTTAATGCCATTCTCAAACCTTTGGGAAATCGCATTAAACCACTTTATGAAAAAGGCGAATTAAAAAGAGAAGATATAAATTTTTGGTCTGCAAGAGCTTTTTTCACCTACAACCGACCCGGCATTTGCGACAGGGGCATATTTTCTTTGTATTTGATGAATTTGGTCAAATTGCTCCCAGGGCAGGGGATATACCAGGCACCCGGGATTTTGCATGCCTACCTTGAAGGTCAGAATATTGAGTGCATGGCCGCTTCTGACAATGTAGTTCGGGGTGGCCTGACCAGCAAACATATCGACAGGGATCAATTGATAAAGATCGTGCGATTTGAAAACATAGTTCCAGAGCTTATTACACCACGTTTCAGCGGGAAGAACCTAAAGTTGTATCATACTCCGGCATCCGAATTTCAGTTGCTGAGAATAGTTGCCCCCGGTTCGGTTAGCGTGGATATCCCTGGACTGGTAATCAATCTCGGGATTCCGGTAGTTCTGAACCCGGGATTGGATTCATTGACATTGAATAAAGGTGATGTAGCGCTTATCGACGACCCACTATTGCGAGTGGAAACCGGAGAAGGTTCGAACGATCCACTTCGACTTTTCATCTGTTGTCTACCAGGGTAGATTGAACCGAAAATTAAATTGCTGTGATATGTAACTAAGAAAAATTCCCTTGGGACACACTGTGTAATAAAGAAAGCCAGTCAAAATGTTTTGACTGGCCTTCTTTTGCTTTATGCTATTGCTCAATAGAGATAATCGAGTGCGGTTTTATCATCGTTGTTGAAAGGCCGGTTGCCACCGTCGGTGCACGAAAGCATCCAGGATTTGGCGGATAAGGTTGCTCCGGTTGGGGTACCGGGAATATGGACGGCGCCTACGCCACCATCACCTTCATTAGTGGGACTGCCACCACAGCTGATGCTCCGGTTAAAATAGTCCGTATGCCGCAAGCCGATGCAATGACCCATTTCGTGGGCGATGATCGTAGCAATGCCATCTGTACTGAGCCCATAGGTGGATTCCAGGATGCCGCTCATCTTTATCTCGCCATAGGGATCGCCGGAAGCAGTCGGAAATCCGGCCGACCCCAGCACTCCTCGTCGCTCGTCGCCCTTACTTAGCCGGGTCATGACGATATCTGCTCCGGAGGAGGAACTTACTCTTTGAAATCTGATGTCAAGATTCTCGGCATTAAAACGGGAAATCGCTTCATCGAGGCCTGCAATCATAACAGGACTGAAACCTCCACCGCCTCCACCTTTCTTGCCGCCTCCCCCGCTCTGACTTTCTGTCGGGGCGTAAATGACGATGACTCTGCCCCCACCCGCAGAGACCAGGTTCGTTGTGCGGTACTGCTCAGCAAAAGGTACCCGACGCTCGGTGGGTACATTTTCCAACAGGTCGTGAGTAATAATAATGTCCCTTTCAATACGGTAACCTTCTTCGACTGCCTCAATGCCATCCGGATTGAAGCCCATGTTGGCGATCTTTTCGATCACTTCCTGGGGAACTTCGGTGGTGTTGAGTGAGTCATTTTCGTCTTTGATACAAGAGTTGACTATGAGTGCAATCATAGCCAGAGTTGACAAGAGCAGGATGAAACGTTTCATGATTGTAATTTTTTGAAATTGAAAATTGAGGTAAAGTTTAACGTACGGAAAGTTAGCAATAAAAAAACAAGAAACACTCTTTCAGGTACGCAATGAAAATACCATGTTAGATCGAATTTTAAATAAATGACGGGTTTCCAAAATTTATAATATTAAACTGGTTTCGCGATTGAGAATAATGCAGGGTTACGGGTGAAATTTTATGAAATTGGTGATCCGATCGGTCCTGTCGGAACCCTGATAATATTAAGCCTTCCTTTTTGATAGTTCGCTGACTGGAGTTTGCATAGTATCTTCGAGGTGATGTAAGAAGTAATAAGTATGCGGGTTACACTGGTTATCGGTTTAGTTTACCTGACTTTTGGAATGCTTGCCCAACCAGCACAAGTTTCTTCCATAGTGAGCATTCGGCAGAGTTGGGTTTCCGGAGCATTTTCAGACAGTCTTCCGATTCATGACCGGCAGCTGGCAGACAGGGAATTTCAGACTCCCCGAAAATGGCCCAAACCCGGCCAGCCATATCCGGTACACCTTAATGACCTGCACAGGTTCAGAGTCTTGAGTAAACCGATGGTCCAGGAGGAACTTATCGTAAAAGATTACGACCGGGGAGTCAATGCCATTACCCTTGTACACTCCCGGTTTCCCTGGTTAACCGGTAAGGGTCTGCAGGTTTCAATCAAGGAAAATCTGTTTGATACCGCTGATATTGACTTGAAGGGCCGGATACTTCCTCTTTCACCAGTCGATCTGACGGTCACTACCCATGCCACCACAATGGCAACGATTATTGCAGGTTCAGGTAATACTTCAAAAGACTCGAAAGGATTGGCTCCGGAAGTACGACTTAGTGCTTCCAGTTTCTTAAATCTGCTTCCGGATGATGATTATTATTTCGAAAAAGACCAAATCACTGTCCAGAATCACTCGTACGGATTGGAGATCGAAAGCTTTTATGGAACGGAAGCACAGGCCTACGACCGATTTGCTGGACGTAATCCGAAGGTACTCCATGTGTTCTCTGCCGGAAATCAGGGCAATCTGTCGTCTTTGAGGGGTATCTATGCCGGATTGCAAGACTGGGCTAACCTCACAGGCAATTTTAAAATGGCCAAGAATATAATCACCGTTGGAGCCATCGATTCATCCGGCCTGGTCCCGGAATTAAGTTCCAGGGGTCCCGCCTATGATGGTAGAATTAAGCCCGAACTCGTCGCTATGGGTCAGCGCGGCAGCTCCGAATCTGCTGCTACCGTTTCAGGTGCCGCCCTATTGCTGCAACAAGCATTCAGGGAGATCCATGATTCACTCCCGGATGCCGGCCTGGTGAAGAACATTCTGATCACCAGCGCAGACGATATTGGGAACAGGGGTCCTGATTTTGCTACCGGATTTGGTAGTCTTAACCTGTATAAGGCTATCAGGACATTGATTGAGGGCCGGTTTTTTACCGGAACCGTTATTTCGGATGACCCGGTTTC
>JBGTCB010001127.1:0-4262 GCA_041748995.1 Saprospiraceae bacterium
TTTGGGTGAATGAAAAAACATCGGATGTATATGCAGCGGTTTAAATTCAGAAAAATCCTGAGTCATTCCCTTCAATACCGGGGCATCAAGGAGTGTTTGACTCATTACGGTGTTATACATTCCCGCAAATAATACAAGGAACACTAATTTGATATACTTCATAGAACCAAAATAACTATTTTCTGATTAATATGTCGAATTAACACCTCAATGCAGCATGATCCTGCGGCGATAGTGCTCCTGACCGACGGTGCAATCTAATAAATAAACGCCCGGAGTCAGGTGATCGAAATTCAGCTGGTGGCGGGTATAAAGATTTTCGGCATCCGTTTGTTCTTCCCAGATCAGTTGTCCGGTCACGTTGTATAGATTTAGTTTTACCGGTCCGTTGTGCTCCCTGCTTATTTTGACCGAAGTAACTCCACTGGAAGGATTTGGAAAAATCAACAGGTCGGAGACAGGAATCAAAAAGGCTGAATCCTGACCCAGGATGTTTTCGATCAATGATATATCCTTGTTTAAAATTCGATAGTAGTAGATGTTTCCCTCAGTTACGTCAAAATCTTCATAGTGAAAAGTGCGGGGGTTGGATTCTAAGATCTTTCCCTCGTAACTCTGAATGGTCGTAAAGCTGATCTGATCCGTACTGCGTTGAAGATTAAATTCAAGATTGTCATATTCCTGAAGAGTTGTAAAGTCCAGATCTATATGATCTCCCTGTTCGACGGCAGAAAAGCTCAGTATGGCGGTTTTGAAATTTTCCGGCAGGTCAAAGTTACTCCGGCCATCAAAGGTATTATAACTACTACCCTGATTGGCTAAAATGCCTAGTCCCCGGCCTGCGAAAGCTTTCCATATCTGAAATTGGTGTTGACCACTATACAACAGACTATCAGCCAGTAAGATGGCATCCCGGCCATCAGTGAATCCGGGATAACAATTTAATAATTTAAGACCTTCGACGACAAGTTTTAAAGCGATATTGTTGCCTCCATCGTCCGAGTAGACATCCGGATTTACTTCCTCGGTTTCAATGATGTTCCAGGTCATGTCCCACAGCATGGCACACCAGATAGCTCCCACCGCATGGGTAAGTGGTGATACTTTCACGTCATCATAAATCATAGGATTGATGGAGCGATCCGTACTGTAGGGATAATTACGCAATCCCCTTCCGGTTTTACTTTGGTTGGAAACAAATGTGCCGATGCCTCTCGGATCTCCCGCCTGGGCTGTGGTCCAATCGGTGGTGAGCATCAATCCAAAATAATCACTCCAACCTTCACCCATTTGTTCGGCATTATCCAGGCATCCTATCTGGTTGGCACCACCCACCAACCGGGTTGAAATGCCATGGCCGTACTCATGGGTAATGATTAAGTTATCAAGGGCTGAGTCGAGGGCACCGGGATCATTCTGCGATCGGATACTGGTTTGGAGATCACCCTCCACCAAAAGGTTTTCCAAAATGGAACATTGATCAATGCTGATCATCACTGCCGGGATTGTAATGCTTTGATCATCACCTCCCATGATGATAGGTGATTCCGGTACATTATTGCAGACAACAACTGCCAGGGCGCCTAGTTCCTCCAGTCGGTTGACCTTTTCAACAAAAAAGCATTGACCCCGATCGACCAATGCGATTTTCCCTCTGATTTCCGGAGCATTGGAGATGGCTTGCTCAAGACACCCGAGATGAGTGCTGCCCGATGCATCCTGAACCCGGACTATTTCTATGTCATTCAAATCCCTGCTATGCAATTTATTATTGAAGCTGAAGCCTGATTCCACAGCATCAATCGTTACAAACGATCCATCCCTTTTCTTAATTTGAATGGCAGCATCGTACAAATTGGAGGTCCAGAGATACATTTGCATTCGGGCCGGCAAACCGTCTTCCGCCACAAAAAAACGGGCATTGTTCCGGTCACTTCCATCCTGAGCATCCGCATAGACCGGATCTCCTTCCAGGCCTCCCCTTCCATAATTATTTACTTGAAAATTGCCGGCAACTTCGTCAAATCCAAAATGGTAAAAGATATCATGATTGATATTATTCCAGTAAAACAAATTGGTCACCGCTGCATCAGCCGAGAGAATAGGTGACTCTTTCAAATCCAGGTTAAAATTGAATGACAAACTGATTCCTGCATCTGGTCTGGTCACAGCGATGTCATTCCCCACCGGATCATTCTGTGCATAAACATTGTTACCACGGGTGTCGGTAAAATCAGAGCCTTCCATCCCGTCAATGTCATGCCATCCAAAGGGAGAGGCAATGTCATCAGCAGGTGAAATGATCAACTGCCTCGTACCGTGATATGGACTTTCAATTGGTGTAGGATAAACCACATAACTCTCATTGACCCCAAAGCTGTTTGCAGGAGAGATGTCTTGTACCTGATGGTTGCATTGGCTTTCGGATATATCTCTATCACCAAAGCTGCAATTCAACATTAAATCCTTCTTTTTTATAATCGTCCCTTCCGTAGCAGATATCCAGAGCCTCCAATAGTGATCTTCCGTCTCCAATCGGACATCATAGACAAGGTGCCATCCTCCAGCAGTCTGAGACCACATCATGCCATGGATGCGGGAGTTATTTGAAACTCTCTTGTTTGACCGGATGGACTGTGCACTAATTCTCAGTACATCCTCACCGGATAAAACCGCTTGCTGGTTGGGTATTTTGTTCAGACCAGATACCAGGTTGTGAGTGACTACCCGTATTTTACCATCAGATAGTCTGATTAAATTGGCCAGAGCTCCTTCTACCGCATATTGACGATGTCCCTGTTGTACATAAATATGGTGCAGTCCAGTTGACTGGTCAAAATGAGCTGAACTAACCGACAATTCGCTAAGGTCATCATCCGAGACTCCCAAAGAAGAAGCATTTTGCCGCAAGTAGCTCATGGCATCAGTATAACTGTCACTGCTGCCTGCGACGATCTTTGTAAAGGCCAGAAAAATAAGGATATGAAGCAGTCTCATACTGGGTGATCCATCAAAAAAAGCCTAAGGGTAACTCCATTTACCTCTGAATGAGTAAATCAATTTTCGAAGAAATTGTTTTTACCCTGATACGAGGTTGATAGAATGCCCTAAAATTAGTTAACGATCTTACGGTTCTATTTGGCCCGGAAGATGCATGAAATTAACTTTTTGAAAAGACCCGAAAGGGTGATTTATTCAGCCAATTCCTAAAAAGGGTCTAAATTAGACCAATTAAACCCGGATTATGCATTGGGTTTTCATAATGAGAGGTAAAAATGCAATCAAGACGGGCCTGGCCCTGATGCGAATGCCGTCAGGGTGCTCCAAGCGCTTTTTGACTCGCAGACATGGTCATCATCATGGTGATAATCAAAAAGGGCTTATGTGCCCGTATTTGCAGCAGTTTTACCTCGTAATAGATAATCTAATACATAATCCGGGTTAAAGAGTAATACACTAAAATCGATATCGATTAATGAGGTGCACTAACATATCGTTTATATTATTTATGTCGTTGGTTGTAGTCCAGGTGATTGCCCAGGAAGAGCAGGATACACTCTTAGTCCGATCATTAGACGAGATCACTATATTGTCTTCACGGCTTCCGTCCAATCTGATGGAATCTTCAAGAACCATATATCATCAGCAACTGACAGCCACGAATCAGCATAATCAGGGTATCGCCCTGGATGAAGCGCTGAGGTTTGTGCCCGGCGTCTTTTCCCTGGATGCTTTAAATTTTGCTCAGGATATCAGGATTGCTATCCGGGGTTTTGGCTCAAGGGCTGCCTTTGGAGTCCGGGGAATAAAAGTCATTCTTGACGGGATTCCTGCAACAACTCCGGATGGACAGACCCAACTTGATCAATTGGATGTACAGAGTCTGGGTAGTCTGGAGGTGATGACCGGTGGAGTGGGTGGTCTGTATGGCAATGCCTCAGGAGGAGCTATCAGCCTCTCAACTCCAGTACCCTACAAAGACATGGTGAGAATGAAGGCCATGGTTGGTTCCTTTGGTCTTTTGCGAACCAATGTAAATCTGGCAAAAGTCATGAATAGCTGGACATTTGAACTAGGCGCAGACCGACTTTCATTGGATGGTTATCGTGACAATAGTGGCGTGCTCAATTTTAATTTAAACAGCCGGGTAACCTATCGGACAGATAAAACCGAATGGCAGTTCCTGGGCCAATTTAACGATAGCCCTCTGGCCGACGATGCCGGAGCCATCACGCTTGAGGAAGTGATGATGAACCGCAGGC
>JBGTCB010001128.1:0-3545 GCA_041748995.1 Saprospiraceae bacterium
GGATAAATTATCTTGTGATCATTTTAACATTAAACCATAGGGCACCTCTATTTACCTCTGAATGAGTAAAAATTCAATAAGATGCAAGCCAGACAAGGCGGAGGAAGGAAGATAGCCGTAGCTATCTGACTGACCCGTCTGCCAAGGCTTGCCGGGCAGGCCTGTCTGCCATGGCCTGCCAGGCAGGCGATCAACGAAGCATGGTGAAGTATATTATTACATAAATTTTCGAATGAAAATTGTTTTTACCATTAATGGGGTTAATAGAGGTGCCCCCAATAGAATCGATGTCATGAAAAATCCAATGAATAAATACAAAACAGATTATTTTCTCACGGACGGAGGTCTTGAAACAACGCTCATTTTTCATCGGGGCATCCAGCTCAATCATTTTGCAGCCTTTGAATTGCTGAATGATGAAAAAGGGCAGGAGACTTTGGCGGAATACTATCGGCCATACCTGCAACTGGCGCAAAAATTTGAAACCGGTTTTATTGCCGAAACCCCGACCTGGCGTTCCAATCCCGATTGGGGATCACTCCTGGGATACCAGGCCCGGGACCTGGAGCGAGTGAATAAAGAAGCTGTCAGATTTATCAGAAACCTGGCTGGTCAGGATTATGAGAGGCCATTCCTCTGCAGTGGGAATATCGGACCCCGGGGCGACGGATACCGGACAACCAGCCGGATGCTCCCTAACGAAGCACGTACTTACCATGAAGCTCAGATCAGAACCTTTGCCATGTCTGATGCAGATCTGGTTACCGCGATGACCCTGAATTATACCGAAGAAGCTATTGGCATTGTTGCAGCAGCAAAATCATGTGATATTCCGGTAGTAATCTCTTTCTCGGTCGAAACCGATGGAAGACTGCCCGGTGGTGAAACACTCGAGGAAGCCATCTTAGGAACGGATGACGCTACTGATGGGTATGCCCTCTATTTTATGGTGAACTGCGCACATCCTGATCACTTTAAGCACTTGTTTCAAACATCAGTGAATTGGAAGAGCCGGATCGGTGGTATCCGGGCCAATGCTTCGGTGAAAAGTCATGCTGAACTGGATGAATGTGATACCCTGGATACAGGTGATGCCCTGCTTCTGGCTCAGCGCTATCAGGAACTGGATTCACTCCTCCCCAATCTTAAAGTAGTTGGTGGTTGCTGCGGTACCGATCATAGCCATATTGAACAGATATTCTCTGTTACGGGTGCTGATATCACTGATTCTTTAGGTACCGGCGATATTTCACAGGTTAAGAGGTCCAGGGAAAGGGTTCCACCTGTCGGCAATCGGTCAGGATCTAAACTACGTTCATTGACTTCAGGTTACATGCAATTCTGGTGAAAATAAATGCAGGATGAAGAGGATTGCTGCAATTAACACAGCAAGTCGGTTTTTTGATGCCCACCATACTGATAACCATAACAGGACCCTTAAATCCTGGTGCAGCATACGTCTATAGTTGCATCACTGCCTTTCTTGACAAAATTCCCATGCATCTTCAGGATTAAAACTTAGCCATAATAAGATATTGTCTGAGCTCTGACCGATGGATGCCCGGTAGTACTACCCTTGCAATTATTCCGACGAATTCGTGGCAAATATTTGGTCGCCGGAAGGCAGTGATCGATCAATTGACGATGCTGGTCTATCATTTCCACGGATATCGTGCAGAGACGATGGAAGATTTGTAAATTACGGTACAATTAAACAAATCAAACTATGGGATTTATAATGATTATCGTACTTCTTGCCGCTGTGGTTGTATTTTACTTTGTTGGGGTATACAACAAGTTTGTTCGCAAGCGCTCAATGATGGACGAAGGCTGGAGTGGTATTGATGTACAGCTAAAAAAGCGACATGACCTGATTCCCAACATCGTAGAGACCGTGAAGGGCTATGCCAAACACGAGCAGGAAACCCTCAATCAGGTAATTTTAGCAAGAAATAACGCACTTAAAGCCGATGGTGTTCAAGCGCAGACTGCAGCAGAAAATCAACTGAATACTGCGCTTGCAAATGTATTTGCACTTAGTGAAGCCTATCCCGATTTAAAAGCCAATACCAACTTTATCCAACTTCAACAGGAATTATCGGCCGTAGAAGGTGATGTCGAAAAAGCACGTCGCTATTATAATGCCACGGTACGGGAAAATAACATCATGGTCGAATCTTTTCCCAGCAATCTGATTGCCAATGCGATGGGATTTCAGGAGGCTGAATATTTCGAAATTGAAAACATCGCTGAGCGGACGGCTCCCCAGGTAAAATTTTGAGGTGAAGCTAAGAGGGATTCAATGCCTGAAGTCAGGGTTTGAACGGGTGGTCCCGGTCACAATCCTGCCTTCAATCCTGAAATAATTTGGCGAGGAAATAAATCGAAATATCGATATCGAAAAATTTGTTACGGGATCTTTGAGGTCAGGTGATTTGCGATTTAATTAAGCTATCCTAGCCGAAAATGAAGGATTTGAATTTAGCAGAAAATCAGAGTTAATCATTCGGTCGATTATTCCAAATATTGTAAATGATTTTATTAAGCTAAGTGGGAACCATCGATCAAAAAGAAAACTTATTTATGAAACTCATAAGCTTCCAAAATATTAAATTAAAAAATGATCATGCATTGAAATCAGGAAAAATTAACTTAGTATTTTCCTTGATCCTGTTTTTCTTTTTCTCTGTCCCCCTTGTCGCGCAAAATGAACGTATTTTAAATTACGATACACAGATTGAGGTATTTGAAGACCGTTCCATCATGGTGACGGAATTCATCGAAGTGTATGTAAAAGGAGATTTGATCAAAAGAGGTATTACCCGCAGTCTGCCTACCCGTCGTAATTTGAATGATAATTCTGTAAGTGTACGTTATGAGATACTCGAAGTAGAAAAAAACGGAACTCCGGAGCCATATCATCAGGAGTCGTCAGGTGATGTTCTGATGCTGTACCTTGGTAGTCGGGATGTGCTTTTGGAACCGGGGGTTTATTCCTACAAGATCAGATACCGGGTACCTGGTCAGATAGGTTTCTTTGATGATTATGATGAAATCTACTGGAATGCAATCGGCACGGATGTGCTATTTGAGATTGAGAATGCCAGTAGCCGTGTGCAGGTACCGGCAGGAGCTATAGTCATTCAGGAGGCCGCATATCTGGGTCGCTATGGTCAACAGGATCAGGCATATACAATGACAGATGAGGGAGCGGTTTTGGATTTTCGCGCGAGCAGAAGCCTGAAGCCGGGGGAAGCCTTTACGGTATCGGTTGGGTTTGAAAAGGGATATGTCAGGCAGCCCAATATATGGCATAGATTTGGCACTCTCATCCTGGTAATTTTAGCTTCCCTCTTTTTATTGCCGTACTACGTATACACCTGGTGGAAATACGGTCAGGATCCACCTACTCCCGCAACCTATCCAATATGGGACTCTCCCAATAATTTGTCAGCTGCTTCGATTAGCTATATCTTAAAGGGAAGCCACGAAAGCAAGAGCTTTACCGCTTCGGTTATTCATCTGGCAATTAAAGGTTATTTAAA
>JBGTCB010001129.1:0-11363 GCA_041748995.1 Saprospiraceae bacterium
AGGATTGGGATATACATTCAGATGCTTGATGTCATTGAAATGATGGTCGTCTACAGCTGTGGTCAGACAAGCAGCCCGGATTTCTTCGACACTATTACAACCCAGGTTATTTCCGGAAATAATCGCACTACCACCGTTGTCCAGGTAAGTGCATATGGACATCACATTACAGGTGGAAAGCAAACTACAATTTTCAATTGCAAGATTAGAAATAGTAGAATATTCAAGCTTGTCGAGGCCTGCCAAATCGGACAAAACGGGATTAGAACTAATAATAAGAGATCCTCCAATCGAGGTTATGTTCTCCAGTCCGTCTAAGCTGGTCAGTGAATCATTTAAGAAAATAATCATATCCCCACCTAGGGCTTGAATGTTTTGAAGTCCTATTAGGTTCTTTAGTGATTTATTTCCCGAAATGCTGAGACTCCCACCAATTGAATCCAGATTTTCGAGGTCTTCCAGACTGTTTAAGGATGCGACACTAAGGCTAAGATTCCCACTGATCGATCTGAGTTGCCTAAGTGCGGTAATATCATTTAGAATTGGGTTTTCCGAAATGCTGAGACCCATTATTGTTTTCATATTTAACCCTTCCAGACTTGCTAAAACTTTGTTAAGAATGATATCCAGGTTGTATCCAATGAAATTTAGACTATCTAGACCACTCAGATTAGGTAAAGCGTTTGAACGGAAGATCGTAAAGCCCATGCCGATCGACTTTAATTTTTTCACACCTTGCAAGCTAGTCAGAGATTGGTTATTGACTAATGAAAATCTTCCAATGATCTTCGAGAGATTATCCAGGCCCTCCAAACTGATTAATGCGGCATTATTATCAATTAGACAATTTTCATTTATCACAGTTAGGCTTTCCAACCCTCTGAGGTTCTGAAGGGAACGATTTCGTTCAATGGTCAGATCCTTTCCCAGAAAAGACAGATTACTCAGCTCAGCGATACTGACTAAATTGTTATCAACTATGGTGAGATAACCCTTGATGGAAGCTAACTGATCAAATCCTTCTAAATTAACTAAAGATGAATTCTCTCGAATACTCAAGTCTCCGTTAATCGCGGTAACCTTTCTTAATCCGCCAAAAGTCAGAAGTGCCGGATTAAAACTAATCCAAAGGTCTCCTCCCAGAAAACTAAGGTTTTCCAACGCCTGACAATTTATCAAACCTTCATTTTGCTGAATATTCAGTCTTCCACCGATTGAATCCAATTTTTCAAGGCCGGTCAGACTTACCAAAGAAGAATTTTCAATAATGCCCAAGTCATCACGGATGTAACTCAGCGAATGAAACCCAGTTAAATCTACCAGAGCATTGCAGGCAACAATAGATAGACCACCAACAGATTTCAAATTATCCAATCCATCGAAACTGGTCAAACTATCGAGATTATAAAAATGCAATAATCCATTAATTGCGATAATCTGGAATAAACTATCGAGGTTGGTAATTTTGCCCTCAAGAGCTTCCTCAAAATATACATTTCCTGATATTTCAGCACATCCCGGATAGTTCAATGGGAAGCTATCAATTTGTTGCTGTTTGGAGAATGTAATATTCCTTGGGCAAGACCCTCTAGTGTATTCGAATGTCTTCGTATAAATTTCTCCATAGCTGTTTACTTCTATAGACCATGTACCCAGGGGTGCATCGTCTCCTAAAAGCCAGTACCACCACCACCATGATTTTATATATGTATCCGGAGAGGTGTGTGTCCATGAATTCCAGATGGTGCCATCTGGTCGTTTAATTCTCAGGGAAGTCAAATCACCCTTTACTTCATCACGAAAATATAAAGCCATATAGATCTGGTCTCCTTCCTCGAAGATATCGGAGAAATGAGGGTTCTCCTGCGTTCCAGGGCAGCCATGGACTGGTATTGTTTTATGCGTGAGCAAAGCATTGAGAGCTGGTTGTCGATAACCAGGTTGCGCAGACCACCACGAAGGTGTATCTGAAGAAGCGCAGGGCCCGGTAAAAGGGTCTACTAAATTATTCAGGCTGTCGTATACTTCAAAATGCAGATGGGGAGTAGTAGAGCAACCTGAGCTGGCGACTATGCCCAGATATTCCCCTTTCTCAACGGTATCACCGATGTTTTTACTGGTAAATGAATTTTTCTTTAAATGCCCATACCAGGTGGTAGACCTGTCAGCATGTTGTATATATATTGCGTTCCATTCCCCGGAACAGGAGCAATTGTCGTCATCGTGACCATCGGTTTTACCAATAATTATCCCAGTCGCTGCGGCGACTACTTCCACAAAGTTATTTTCATAAATATACCATGGAAATGGCCAGGTATCGATGTCGGTTCCTGCATGACCATTATAAGTCCGGGAACCGCAATTATAATCCAATATACCTGAACCCGGATCCTGATCCACATAATTGTTCACTGAATAGTAACTATTGAAATCCAATCCTGATGTCTTCCGCAAGGGCCACTCCAGAATGGTCGTAAGTTCTCTGCTGCTATTTTTTTGTGCTTTAAAACCATACCCTTCAATACCCTCCGCAAGCATTTTTTGTATGGTGAGACGGTTTTGATCAGAAAGACAATTGATGATCTCAGGAGAACGATATTCACCACCTCCTGATAAAAGTGGTTGCTGCGCAATGGACAACTTGATCATCAAAATCCATAAAACAGAAAGTAAGTATATTCTTTTCATAGTAATATATATTTAAAATGAATTATACCTGTTCTTCCCAGTGTAGTAATATCTAATTATCAATGAAATGGAATGGTCCACATTTTCTTGCAGCCTTTATATTTTCTAATGTCGGAGGCTGTTGAAATACCCACCTTCGCTGATATTTGTCAGAACATATTTTTTCTAAAAGGATCGCAGCCGTTCTCGTCGTATATGGCTTTGTTGCTCCTCAGTCAGTTACGCCTCCTCCAGCGATTGATATTCAATTCATTTTTAGACTGCACCCCAATAATCCTTATTCTCAGGCTGAAAATTTCCGTTCAATCTTCACATGGCTGATACCAAGTGTCATTCATGAAGGAAGTCGTTACCATGGCAAGTGCTGCTCGATGGAGTAAATGAAAGAGAATGTTTCAAAAGGAGGAAGGTCTCTTAAATTAATTTTTAGAATGCCAGGTTAGAGTCTAGCTCTTTTCCATCTGAACTGCTTTGAAGCGCGTTCACATAATTTCTGTTATGCTCATTTGCTTCAAATATAAGCAGGCAGACCCCATAGGTCTGCCCTACCCTCGTCGCCGCCAATTGGCTGGGTTATTTCTGATGTAATTGGAAAGGATTTGAAGGGATGTTCACTATAAATTATGGGTTCCTAATAATTTCGATCGCACTCGCAGACGTCTTCGCTAAAAAATCACTGCAGCACTCCAAACAAACCTCCTCGCCTCAATAAAATACAAACCTGTCACACCTAAAATCTGCGCAGGTTATTTATCACAACTCCCAAAGAAACCATAACTAAAGAATTGGAACAAACCCAATGCGGATGCTATCGCTTATGGTACAATGACTAAAGCAGCAGGCATGCAGGCACTTCATCTTTATCCCTGACTTCAGTGCCCGAAGGATTCGGGTGACCTTCTGATGATTGGGAACGCTAAACTCTAACACTTTCTTAAATAAATCCTTCAAGAATGAAAATTTTTACGGTGATATTATTACTGTCGGTAGTATCGAGTTCTTCTGCAATGTTTACTAAAACTGTTCCTTTCCAACTGGCAGGAAAATTAATCATCGTAAGATGCACGGTTGATGGCCAAACTGGAAATTTTGTTCTCGATACAGGCGTGCCAAACCTTATGTTAAATGCCCGTTATTTCGAGGGAGAGCCAACAGACAAAGAATTTCGAGGTATTAACGGCTTGGTGGTGGGGAAGCTGGCCGTTTGTATGCCGGATCTGGAGATCGGAGAGTACACCTGGGAAAAGACCTATGCCGAAGTAGTGCCGATGCTGGGAGTGGAGAGTGCAAAAGGGATCCCGATTCATGGACTGCTTGGAACGAAGCTTTTTCGGAATTATATCTTGTGGATCGATTATCAAACTCTGGAAATCAGGTTATTTCCCCTGGATAAAACCGGTACGAATCCGGACTTCCTTCATCTGACCCCGCCTTTAGAAGTTCTGCCATTTAAATGGAAGAGTAGTACTCCTTTAATTAATGCACAGATCGGTTCTAAGGAGTTGAGTTTGACCATTGATACCGGTGCAGAAATCAATTTGATCGGGAATAAGTACAGGGATGAACTAAGTGGACAGGCGAATGGAGAGGATGAACGGAGGTTTGGCGGCCTCGCAGCCCAATCGCAGCGTGTCACTGTAAGAAGCCTTTCCGTACCATTCGTCGGTACCTTTAGCTGTGGGCCGATGAAAACGGCATTTGTGGATCTCAGCGAGTACAACCGTTTTGTGCAAGGGCCCGTGGCACACGGGATCTTCGGCTATGAATTTTTAAGTCAGTTCCAGGTGGCCTTTGATTTTAAGAAACGGGAGATTTATTTGTGGGAACTGGATGGTGGATTGCTTGCCGGGAAGTAGGTAAGGGTTGATCTTGTAGATTTCAGAGGCATAATTATTTTCAGTATCTCCTCTGAAACAATATCTGAAGTTTTCGGAACAATTACTAATGCATGTAAGGATCCATTTATTCAACTTGAACTTGCATTAGCTATTTATAGATTTACAAAAGTTTAGGTCATTGCCTGGACAGCTGGCAAAAATCTTTTTCCATGATGGTTCGTTTGGAACATTCTTGAAAAATACAAGGCTGCAGTCGGCTGAGCTCGAAATGGACCTCCATAATTGTTCTTTTTACCCTTATCTTTCTGATGATGTAGAAAGAGCGCTATTCCTGAGTTGGTCGAGAAGATCTTTTTTTCCGTAATCAAAAGTAATCACCTCAAGTATGAACACTCAGAAAAAAGATTCCAGAACCTGGCCTTATCTCTTAATTCTTCTCGTGCTTTTTTTAATGGAGACTCCGTCATTTGCCCAAACTGGAAGGGAAAAACCTTTCATGCGTTTCAGAAACATTACAGATAATCTTGGCTTACCGGGAGAATGGGCAAGATGTATTTTTCAGGACAGCAGGGGTTTGATGTGGTTTGGAACAGATATCGGGTTTAAGTATTTTGACGGGTATAGTTTTAAGGAATATCCACTGGTAAATGATGATGTCATTGTAACGGCATTAACGGAAGATCATTTAGGAAATATTTGGGCTTCGGCGAGTGCAGATGCTCTATACCATTTGGATCGTAAAAGTGATGTAGTAAGCAGATATCAACTGGTTCGCGATACTTTGGTAAAGTTAAACCAGGTTTACCCTTTGCTGCGATTTAATACCACCTTATTTGAGGATAGTCGTCAGGACCTTTGGGTAAGTACCCAGGAGGGGATTCTGCGATTCGACGTGCAACGTCATACCTTTAGCTTGGTTGAAAAAGCGCATCAAAATTATGGGGGACTGCTGTACGAAGATGATAACCGTGTACTTTGGGAGGTGATGGAAAATGGCATACGCCGTTTCAATAATACAGATAGTCTTTTCATTCCGTTTTTGGATCAGGAAGGGGAACTACAGCGAATTAAAGGAATCAATTCCTGTATCAGAGACCGATCCGGTCATTTGTGGTTTACAGGTTTATCGGGAGGGCTTTTTCATTTCGATCCCGTCACTAAATTATTAACTCGTTATGTAAATGATCCCAATAATCCATCCGGTTTAAGTTTTGACCAGGTAAACCATATTATGGCAGATCGCCAAAATAGAATTTGGGTGGCTGCTGATGATGGTGGGCTTGATCTTTTTGACCGGGCGACTGGAGGATTCTTCCATTATCAGCCAAATTTCCGGAGTGTCGAGGGATTCTCAAACAAGCCTGCATTTTTATATGAAGATAATACCAATGGCCTTTGGGTCAGTCATTATCATGCGGGGATCAGCTATTATGGAAATTTCACAAAAAAATTTATTGCCTATGCCGCATTTGATGGTGATCCAAAAAGTCTAAGTAGTCCTTATGCAGTGTCTTTTTTTGAGCGACCTAATGGCGATATTTGGATTGGAACCGATGGCGGTGGACTTAATTTATGGAAGAGAAAGGAAAATGAGTTTTTGCAATTTAAACATCAACCGAACAATCCCAATAGTTTAATTAGTAATAAAATATACAAAGTAATTGAAGATAAGCAGGGCTATGTTTGGATAAGAAACCGCTTTGGAGATATAGAAAGATTTGATTCCGATATAAAAAATTATAAAAGTTATCCCTTAAACGGGAGTCTGTATTGTGATAAAAATGGAGAAGTATGGCTAACCAGTAACGGCGGAATCTATACATTCAACCCCGAAAAAGATGCATTTGTGCTTACTATTCCAGACTGCCATGGTATTTTGGAAGATCAATCAGGTAACTTCTGGGTTAGTACTACCCCCAATAATCTCTGTAAGTACAATTTTGAAACCAGGGAGATAGAAGAATGTTTCTCACAACATGCATGCGCTATTTCTGTTGACTCTAAAAATAACTTTTGGATGCTCCTATTGGAGCAGGGAGACACTTTAGTCAAATATAATCCAACTACCAGGGTTTATTCAGATACGGTGGTCCTGGTAAATTCCCGGGATCACCTCCACAATACCATTATTATCGACAAAAACGATGATGTTTGGCTGGGTACAAAAGACGGGCTTTATCGCTATCAGCCTTCTAATAAAGAACTTAAGCATTTCGACTACTCCGATGGAGTGGCTAGTAACTTTTTGCGTTTTGGGTTGCCGATAAAAACCCAAAGAGACGAACTGATTTTTGGATCAAATAAAGGATTTACTATTTTTCATCCGGATAGCATAAAGGAAAACACATTTATACCTCCTGTTCTAATTACTAGTTTTAAAATCGGTAATCAGGAAGTGCCGGTGACCGGAACTCTTGCAGATTCCCTTGCCTTGAAATCTCCGCTGCAACAGTATATTCATTTTGCCGATAAGGTTCGACTCCGGCATTTTCAGAATGATCTGACCTTTGAGTTTGCAGCCCTGGATTACACAAACCCGCAAAAGAACCAGTATAAATATACACTGGAAGGATATGACAATGACTGGACTATTACCGAATCTTCACAGCGTTTTGCCAGATATACGAACCTGGCCCCCCGCAATTATATATTCCGGGTAGAGGGCACAAATAGTGACGGATTCTGGAACGGAAAAGGAGATTTCCTGTTCCTCACCATCCTGCCCCCTTGGTACTGGGCCTGGTGGTCTAAAACGTTCTACCTGCTGGTTATCTCGGGTATACTTTATGCCTTTTATCATTTCCAGCTCAAGCGCCAGCTGGCTGTGGCCGAAGCCGCGCAACTCCGGGAACTGGATTACTTCAAGACCCGGTTGTATGCCAATATTACCCATGAGTTCCGCACCCCTCTGACGGTCATTGCCGGCATGACGGATCAGATTCTGGAACATCCCAAAGAGTGGTTCCGGGAAGGTTTGGTTATGATAAAGCGAAACAGTGGGCAGTTATTGCAGCTGGTCAATCAGCTGTTGGACCTTTCCAAACTGGAATCGGACAGCCTGCCGGTCAGAATGATCCGGGATGACATCATCCAGTACCTGAAATATCTGACAGAATCTCTCCATTCTTATGCTGAAAGCAAAGACATCCGCCTGCATTTGCTGCCGGATGTGAAAACCATGGAGATGGATTTCGATCCGGAAAAGATCCAGTCCATTTTCATCAATCTGCTGGGCAATGCGATCAAATTTACGCCAGCGGGTGGCGATGTGTATGTTGCGGTATCCATTGTTGGTAACCCGCCACGGGGAAGTAGCCTGGTACTGAAAGTTAAGGATAATGGGATTGGGATTCCGGAGGCGCAACAACCTTTTATTTTTGATCGCTTTTATCAGGCGAATAATTCCTCCACCAGGGTTGGAGAGGGCACGGGGATCGGGCTCTCCCTGACCAACGAATTAGTGAAACTGCTGGGAGGCAGCATTAAGGTCGATAGCCAGGAAGGGGAATTCACTGAATTCACGGTAATCTTGCCTGTGAGCCGGGAGGCTGAGAAAGTTGGTGCAAACGGGTTGGCAGGTGAAAACCATGTTCCTGCTTGGAAGGCTCAATCGCTGGAATCTTTGGTGGTGGCAACACCCACTTTGATGGCGGATGCCGGGCTCCCTCTGGCCTTGCTCATTGAAGACAACCGGGATGTATTGAAATATCTGGCCGCCTGCCTTCAGGGGCAATACCGCCTGGAGATGGCTACGAACGGCCAGGAAGGCATTGAAAAATCGATCGAGCAGATCCCGGACATCATCATCAGCGATGTGATGATGCCGGAGAAGGACGGCTTTGAAGTATTGGCCACCCTTAAACGGGATGAGCGTACCAGCCACATTCCGGTCGTGCTGCTCACGGCCAAAGCCGACATAGAATCCCGGCTCGAAGGTCTGGAGCGGGGCGCAGACGCCTACCTTGCCAAACCCTTCGAGCAGCGGGAACTGGAGGTGGTGTTGCGTAAGTTGATCGCACTACGTCAGCAGCTGCAAGCGCGTTATAGCTCCCTGTTGCCGGTGACCGATGCAAACGATAAGGCTTTACCCCCGGAAAATGCCTTTTTGACCAGGCTCCGGCAGTGCATCGAACAGCATATGGAGGATGAAGATTTCGGCATTCATGAATTGTGTCACGAACTCGGTGTCAGCCGTACCCAACTGCACCGCAAACTGACTGCCCTTACCGGGAAGTCGACTTCGCAGGTCATCCGAGGTATCCGTATGCAGAAAGCCATGAAATTATTGAAAGATCCCAGTCTCAATGTCTCCGAAGTGGGTTATGCGGTTGGTTACTCCAATCCCAGCCATTTTACCCAGATGTTTACGGAGGAGTTTGGAGCGTCACCAAGCCGGTTTAGGGGCGGGTGAAAATGATTTAATAAAACTGATATTATATAGGTCGGGTCATCGTTGATTTCTTTTCTATCAGAATTAGGATTTCCAGGATAAATGGATTGTAGGATTTTGGTTATCAGGATGGTTTACATTATAGATTCTTTTATACTCAAGGCTCTTGCTACCAAAATTAATCAGTAATCCAATTGGTAGATTATAGGCTTGACAGTAATTCATAGCTTGGGCAAGATGTATTTCTTCCAGTTTAATAAGAGCTTTCAATTCTACCATAATCCGGTCTTCCACAAAAAAGTCAACCCTTCTGGTCCCGATGGGAATTCCATCATAGTGAATTTCCATTTCCATTTCTCTGGCAAAACTTAAGCCATGCTTCTCCATTTCAATGACCATCGCCCGCTGGTAGATGACCTCTTGAAAACCGTTTCCCAATTGTGAGTGGACTTTCATTGCGCAACCGATTATTGTATAGGTGAGGTCATCGTTGATCTCTTTCTGTCAAGATTAGGATTCATTTGGATGGGAAGATAATAGGATTTTATTTATTTGTCAACGTTTCGTTATTTCTCATCTTTTATGTGGGGTGTATAATCCTATCATCCTGTAATCCCATTCATCCTAATTCAGACAATTTTCTCTTTCTGGTCAGGATTAGGATTCCTAGGATGGGAAGATTATCGGATTATATTTATGACGCCAAACAAGAATAATGATCGGTAAGCGATTCACGGCACGGATGCAGGCAACTTTTCGAATGACGGGGTTTTTGAAGTGGATGCATTAACACCTTCATTAGAAGGTTAAATCATTCCATCTGCTAATGATCTGATAACACTGCCACGTTACCCGATGGATAAAATTGTTGCATGTCGACCGGTCCTTAAAAAACTAATCCTTATATTCTTTCTTCCGTGCCACTTAAACTACGCTGGATGAAAGATACCCTCTGTCAGTGAAGGTACTATGTTAGCTGAAGTGAATATCCAGGCGAAATTAAAGGTTAATGTTGTGTGTTGGATGTCTTTTTTTGATGCAAGCCATCTTATTTCTTTAATTTTAAACAGAAAAGCTCCAACCATGCCTATCTATTTGGACTACCACGATGTTCCCAATACTACTGCCCAGGATGTGGCTCAGGCACACCTGTTGGATGTACTTATTGAAAAAGAATACAACTGCAAGTGTTTGACTTATTGGTTTGACCCAGTGCGAGGCCATGCGTTTTGCCTTATTGATGCACCTGATCAGAAGAGCGTAATAGAACTTCATGGCCGGTCACATGGCCTGCTGCCTAACAAAATTATTGAAGTGGAAACCCACCTGGTTCATGCATTCCTGGGAAGAATAGCAGATCCGGAAAATACACGCCTCACTGATAACGGTTTGAAAATTCTGGATGAAACCGCTTACCGGATTATTATGAATGTAAAAATAGCCGATGCAGTTTTACTAGAGTATTTTTATGGTAAATCCGATGCCGTTGAACTCATCAACCACTTTCATACAGTAGCAAGGAACGAAGTACTCAAGTATGATGGAACGGAGGTTAGCAGGTCAGGAAATGAGATAATTGCTTCCTATGTATCGGGTGAGCAGGCATTTGCGGCTGCATGTGCCATATTAAATCAATTAGACAATACCGGCGCACTAGAGTTACGAATAAGTATTCATGCAGATGAACCGGTAAAGCAAGCAAATAAACTTTTTGGAGATACACTGCAAATGCTGAAAAGGATGAATTTTTTGAATAGCAAACGGGTGATTCATATTACTGCTGCAGTAAAAGATTTACTAAGTAAAGGTCAATTGACTGCAAATGTCTATACCGTTTTAGCATATACCCCTCAGGATGAAACTTTTTTAACGCTCTTGTTTGATACCCTTGAAAAGAAATATAGTGAAGAAGATTTTAATGTTGAAGAATGTGCTGATGCGGTCGACATGAGCAAATCACAATTGTTCCGTAAAGCAAACGCAATTTGTGGTTTATCCCCCAACAATCTTCTAAAAGAATATCGGTTAATAAAAGCCAGGGATCTCATGCGCAGAGAAGATAAAACTGTTTCAGAAATCGCTTTTGATACCGGTTTTGCAAGTCCCTCTTATTTTACCAAATGTTTTAAGAACCGGTTTGGTTTGCTGCCCACGCACTATTTGGCACTGTCCCGGCAATAAGTCTGCAGCGATTTTACTATTTTTTGAACGATTTGTAATAGCACGGTCCTTATAGTGTGGTTATTTTTATACCACAGGGCAGCTCTATTTACCTCTGAATGAGTAAAAATTTGATAAGATGCAAGCCAGACAAGGCTGGAGGAAGGAAGATAGCCGTAGCTATCTGACTGACGATCAACGAAGTATGGCGAAGTATATTATTAAATAGATTTTCGAAGAAAATTGTTTTTACCATGAACGGGGTTAATAGAGGTGCCCTTTAATAA
>JBGTCB010001130.1:0-9170 GCA_041748995.1 Saprospiraceae bacterium
GTCGGTGATGTATCTTTGCCTGCCACCGATGAAATTGGAAGAAAACGACAAACACTTGCAGTTCACCCAGGAGGATGTAGAACGATCTATTGAGCTCTTGCAATACCTGAGCGATCATCCCGCAATATTCATGGGTCTGTCGGAAGAAATGCGGATCACTTTAATGAAAGCAGCCGGCTCCTTAGCGAAACCCGATCGGGACGAGCTTAATCTTCGGCTCAAGGCCAAGCGCAAATTAAAAAAACAAAAGGTCACCCGGCTTGTGCGTCAAACAACTGCAAAAACAGGCATTCGCTCTGCCCGTGAAGTACAGGTCTTTAATGCGCCAAAGCAAATTGATGTCGAAAGTGAAATACCCTATGTCCCCCTTTCCGTGCCAAAATCCTGTTACATCTGTAATACATCTTTTGATCGGGTTCATCATTTTTATGATGCTTTATGTCCTCCCTGTGCTGAATTTAATTACCAGAAGCGGTTTCAAACGGCAGACCTGAACGGCCAAGTGGCCCTGATCACCGGATCACGATTGAAGATTGGCTACCAGGCAACGGTTATGATGTTAGAGGCCGGGGCAACCGTAATTGCTACGACCCGGTTTCCGGTAGATTCAGCAATGCGTTTTGCAGCCGAAGAAGGATTTTCCAGATGGGGTCATCGTCTGCATATCTATGGGCTGGATTTAAGACATATTCCGGGTGTCGAAATATTCTGCTCCCACATCCAGAATACCTATGGGCGGTTGGATTTACTTCTTAACAATGCAGCGCAAACTGTACGGAGACCACCCGGATTCTATGAACATCTGATGCATAATGAGCTTCAGCTGACAGATGATTTGAATCCGGATATTCAACAGTTGTTAGCTAATTTTTCCGATCTAAAAAACCAGATTCAGAAAATAAATTCCCGGGAAAACCTTAACCTACCAGTGTCCTGGCAGTCAAGAAGTCAGAGCATGGGTATTCTTTATTCGGCCAGGCTATCACAAATTCCTTATAGTTTCGATCACTCCAGCAAAGAAGAAGATATTTTTCCCCGGGGAAAACTGGATGCTGACCTTCAACAAATTGATCTTCGGGAAACCAACAGTTGGAGGCTCCGAATGGGAGAGATCGAGACTGCTGAAATGCTGGAGGTCCAATTGGTGAACTCCGTGGCGCCTTTCGTCCTGACAAATCGGCTGACACCGATGATGAAACGTGAAAATACTGGTCAGAAACACATTGTCAATGTCACTGCCATGGAAGGAAAATTTCACCGTTTCACCAAATCAGACCGGCATCCACATACCAATATGGCTAAAGCAGCTCTCAATATGATGACTCATACGTCGGCTAGTGACCTGGCCAAATATGGTATCTACATGAATGCCGTTGATACTGGCTGGGTCACTGACGAAGATCCCGTCCATCTTTCTGAACAAAAGCAATCAGTACATGATTTTCAACCACCTTTAGACATTGTAGATGGTGCAGCCCGGATTTGTGATCCTTTTTTTGATGGGATTAATACCGGTAAGCATTGGTGTGGTAAATTTTTAAAGGATTATTTTCCGATCGATTGGTGAATTAATTCCAAATTCCCATGTATTGAGTTTTCCACACAAGCGGCCAAAATAATGATGAACTATAAAAACAGTTCCTAAAATCAACTAGTTAACGAACGTGAGTTGCCTGAGAACAAAAGGGAGTCTCTTGTTTATTGATATTAAACGACCTTGAGTTTGTGGTTCAGGTCTTAATGCTGCAACCTCAGTCTTTGCTTCTAATCTCTTTCTACTTTTTGGCAGCAAAAAGTAGCAAAAACTGCCGTCTGTATTCACCGGTGACCCACATCCAGGAGCTACACTGGATTTTATAAGGCTACCAATCTACTGGCTATAAGCATTCTAAAACCCACGAACTTTCTCGTGTCATTGAATTAATCCATTTCTAATCGCTGGATAAAATCCGACGCTCCGCTCCTGGTGCGGGTCCCCACCGTCGAATACTAGGCCGGAATCACCTCTCGCAAACTTAGGTCAGTGAAATCCTATTCTATATTTTACTGATGATCGAAAAACGAGCAAGGAGCTAGGATGCGAGCATTGCCGACCTGGATTGAGCAGGGAAGACATTTAAAAATTAATTGGCATTAGAATTGGCATGTTAAAAGATAAATAAGAAGATCAAAACAAATATGGACGATATTTTTAATGAAAATCGATCTAGACCTTATTGACTTTTCTTTTCAAATAAGAAATCCCCGCTCTCATTCATTTTGTCAAACTCCATCCATTAAAAGATCACACCATATCGTGACTACTCCACCGCTGGCCACATTGCAGTATTTTATAGGACTGATTAATTTTTTCAGCGGCCCGGACAAATATCTCTGGATCTTCCGTATTAAATGTAAACATATCATAATGACAGGGAATAACTAACCGGGCACCGATTGACTTGCTTAAACTGGCCGCTTCTTCTGCACTTAAATTACCAGCTACCCTTCTTTCGGGCTGATGACCATTAATAGGCAGAAGAGCCAGATCAATTGAAAATCTGCTTAAAACATTGACCATGCCATCATACCAAAGTGTATCACCACTGTGGTAGATTGTGTAGGGACCAAATGACACGATATATCCTAAAAAATGGCATTGGTTCGCCTCATTCCTTTCAATTAAATTATGTGCTGCCGGAATACCATAGAAAGTAAAATGACCCATGACAATCTCCTCATTTTCATTTAAACCAATCGGCCAATCCAATGCACACTGCAATCTATCAACTACAAAATTCCGATTAGCCTCCGGGATCACCATTTTTAAATCAGGATTGACCTGCATCAAAGGCTTTAGTGTCTCCGCATCCAAATGATCCGTATGATTGTGACTGGATGTAACAACATCAATAAAATCTAACTTCACCGGATCAATCACCAATTCGGTCATGCGGACATGAGGTTTGTCAGAGCTTGCGTACTTTTTTGTCAGTGAATCGGACAAATAAGGATCCACTAATAAGTATTGCCCTCTCCAATGTATTAGAAATCCACTTTGACCCAACCACCAAATCTGAAAATGCCTGGATGCCGCATTAACATTCTTCATGTCATCCAGAAGTGCATTGTCTTTTAAAATTGGCGTGATCATGGAAAATGACTATTGACCTTTTGACTGGCTCCGGATGACTATTAAATATTTATAAGCATCCAGAAACTATGAAAAATAAAATCAAAGCTATTTTTATTTGAGATTACCTTGTCAATTTTCAATGTTATATTTTCATAAATAAAATCACTAACGTCCAAAATAATGATTAAATACCAAAAAAATGGATCTCAAAATCAGTTATCTAACAATTGTGCGTCGTCTGATAACAAACAGCACCACTGCATTATTTGATATTAAACGACCTTGAGTCCATGGTTCAGGTTCTAATGCTTCATCGTCCGGTCTTTGCTTCTATGTTGTTTCTACTTTTTGGCAGCAAAAAGTAGCAAAAACTGTCCCGCAGTACTGCGGGATGACCCACATCCAGGAGCTCCGCTATGAGCGAACGATTTCCACCCCAGGTGGAATAAAGATCCGGTGGATCTTTAAGTGAGTGAACCGGCAACGGGTGGGAGAGCAAGGCTACCTTTCTGCTCACTATCAATATCATCAAACTAATTAACTCTCTATTATCATTGAATCTATCCATTTTAATCGCTGGATAAAATCCGACGCTCCGCCGTTAGGAGGCTGCTGAAATACCCAACTTGCGCTGATAGTTGTCCGAGCATTTTTTTTGTAAAAAGATCGCAGCCGTTCTCGTCACTTCTGACTTTGTTGATCCTCAGTCAGTTACCACCCGGTAGCTTCCTTCGTCTCGCCGCGTCAGAAAGCGACGATTTACGGCTTCAGCATCAATTTGTATATTTCAGCAGCCTCCTGGTGTGGGTCCCCACCGTCGAATACTAAGCCGGAATCACCTCTCACCAAACTAAGGTCAATGAAATACATTCCACATTTTATTGACGACCGAAAAAAAGCAATGTAATCAGTAGACAAACCATAGCCGAAGGGAATCAGGCAACAAAGCGATCTTGATTATTTTATGTTAGAGAGACTATGGTGCACCTTCAACATTGGTCTATATTCAAACTATATTTCCTTTCTCACCTGTCTGGCTCCTGCTACCATATTGATCAATTTCTTTTTAGCCGCCCAGCGTGCCGTCTGACTTAAACCACAATCCGGAGCCACAGACAATTTTTCAGGTGCGATAAATTCCAGGCATTTTCTAATTCGGGATACCACATCGTCAACTGTTTCGATGTAATAACTTTTCACATCAATAATACCAACCGCAACATCCATTCTTTTGGCAAATTCACTAATCAATTCGATTTCTGCAAATTCACGGTTAGCCATTTCTACATGTACTTCGTCAACTTTAAATTCAAGAAAATCGGGTAGCATGGGGGCAATCCGACGATAACCAACCGGATGACCCTTATAATTTCCAAAACAAAGATGAGTCGACAACCGACATTTACCGACTGCGGGTTCTACAGTCCGGTTAAATATATCCACAAATCTTTTAGTGTTTTCGCGATGGGCATAACAACTCATGGAGGGTTCATCTACCGTAATCTCCTGACAACCGGTTGACACCAGATCTTCTATTTCTTCTCTGACAAAAGGTAAGATAGCTTCAGTAATTGCATAGCGATCCGGATATTCAGCATTGGGTAATAACCTACCACTCAATGTATAAGGTCCGGGTATGCTTGCCTTGAGGACCGGCCCTTCAGGTGCTAATCGTTTCAATCTTTGAAATTCCCCGACGACTCCTAATCCTCGTGGTGCCCTCAGTGTTTCCACAATTTTATGTTTGCCTCGCTGGTCATGAGCCGGAGGTCCCCACCTTCGGGGAGAGATCGCCTCTCTTTCAATGCCTTCGATAAACCCATAAAATGAGAGGTTAAAATCAAGCCGGGTTTGCTCACCGTCGGTGATTACATCCAAACCGGCATCCATCTGATCATGGACGGCAGCCACCACCGCATCATCGACCATCTCCTCGATGTCAGCACTGCCAAAGCGATCCAGATGTCCGGAAGCAAATTCGAGCCAGGCAGGAAAAGGATAGCTACCGATGACTGTGGTACGAACAGGTTGGTCTTTCATGGTTTTAAAGATAGAGAATCGGGGCAACCTACGATTGTATCATTGAAGTAATTTCCATCACAGCGCATATAAATTTATAAGTGCTGCTCAAAGAATCTCCAGCAATACAAAGTAGATTTTTGGTAAATCCGGCGATTGCTATTGACCATCTTCCGGTTCGCCCTGTTTTTCATAGAGTTTTGCCAGCCGGCGGGCATGTTCATCGTAAGCACTTTCAAACAGAGTCTCGGCACGCTCTTTTCCCACCAGACAACTTGCCGTCAGTACTTTCGGAGGTTGACCTTGTTCGGTCAACAGACGAGCCACTTCTGCTTTGAGGCAGTTGACTAAAATGGTACCTCCTACCGTTGAGCCAGGCGATACCGGGGTGTCCAAACCCGGCACTTTAATCATGGCATCACCTGCCGGCGCTCCGGTGTCCAGGACCAGGTCGGCAAAGTCATTCAGCTTTTTACCATCAATCCTTTTGCTTTCTGTTTGGTGAAGATGATCCCCGGTGATCAGGGCAACAACCCGGATGCCTTTTTTCTGAAACAATTCGGCTATTTCCACAGGCACTATATTACATCCACTGGATGAGATGACCAATGCACTGTCCTGGTGTGTCATATCAAAATTTCGTAAGATCCTTTCAGCCAGACCGGGCACATTTTCCAGAAACATAGCCTGACGTTGGCCATTAGCCCCTACTACCAGGTTGTGAAAGGTGAGCGACAACTCGACAATAGGGTTAAACCCGGGAAACGAGCCATAGCGTGGCCACATTTCTTCCACCATAATACGACTATGGCCGGAACCAAAAACATGGACCATTCTGCCTGCCAAAATACTGGAAGCAAACCAGTTCGCCGCCTTTTCAATCCGGGCATTCTGCAAATACACCTTCTCTAATATCTTCCTGCACTGCTCAAGATAGTCTTCTGTCAATGACATAAATCTTAATTAAATTCTGTAAATCTAACCGTTACTCCTTTGATCTCTGGCATACAGAGCCGCTCCGATTGCACCGGCATAATCCTGATACCGGGCAATTGTAATAGGTGTCTCCCGGCCACCAGGTCGCCATTCGTAAAGATCCAGAAATTCCCGCAATGGTATCTGAAGATCTTCTCCTGCTTTGGTAATCCCACCTGCTATCACTACCAGTTCCGGACTGAAAGCATTGCAAAACGAAACTATGCTTAATGCCAGCTTTCGAACCGAGGTCAACCAAACATAATTTGCCCAAATCTCACCCCTTTTATAGGCCTTGACAAGTTCGGAGGTCTTAGTAAAACGGTGTAATGACCTTCGAGGTAGCGATACCTCTCCAATTGCCTCTTCAAGACTACCGGTAATGCCGGAAGTACTTGGAAAATTATCGGAAGCTTCAATGCCAACATGACCCAAATGGCCCGCTCGTTTTAGAAATCCCTCATGCAGTTTGCCATCTAAGAGCAAACCACCACCGACACCGGTGCCTAAGGTAATCATGACGATATTTCGGATACCTTTGCCCGCACCCCAGCGAGCTTCTGCCCACAATGCCGCATGAGCATCATTTAAAACATAGACCTCCTCGTTTAAGTAGTCAGACCAGTCAAAATTTTCCAGGCCCTGCAATCGTCCGGGCATATAGGCTATGCTGCGATTATTTCCTGCCGCTATACCCGGAGCGGAAAGACCAACAGTGCCCACTTCATCTTCAGATTTTCCTTTAAGTTCTGCAAACAGATACGCTATGGACTCTTGCCAATGATCGGTACCATCCCTGGTTTCGTACGTTTTTTGATCTATGATCTCTTCGTTTCGAATCAACACTCCCTTGACATTAGTGCCTCCGATGTCTATTCCTATATGATTTCCCTTCATGAGTGATTAATTTGTCCCTCGCTAATGCACCAGCCTCCGTCTACCGTCAGGACCTGGCCGGTAATAAATGCAGACTGATCTGATAGTAAGAAAGAAACGGCTCCATCCAGATCGGAAGGAAGGCCGATTCGACCTCCATCAAGTGGTTGCTTCGTTCTTATAAACTCAAGGATTTGTTCATCTCTGGCAGCCCGTTGAGCCATGGGAGTTTCTACCAGACCAGGTGCCAATACATTGACCCGGATATTGTGATTTATATAATAAGCGGCGACCGATTTACTAAACCCGATCACTGCTGATTTAGCCGCAGCATAGGCATGCGTAGCAAAAAATGCCGGTGAAGGTGAAAACCCCAGAACGGAACTCATGTTGAGAATGACCCCTCCCTGACCATGTTGCAGAAAGGAACGGAGAGCAGCCCGGTTAGACAGCATAAGTGTGGTTAGATTCAAATCGAAAGTAGCCTGCCAACCGGCCAGGGTTAATTTATCAGCCGGGCCATCACCAAATTGTCGACCACTACCTCCGGCTACATGGTACAACCCATGCAACGGTCCCCACTTGTCTTCACAGGTCTGGATGGCTTCTTCGGCTGAACCTTCGCGGGTAGCGTCCAGTTCCAAAACGATTCCCCGGTCTGCCAGCTTTTCAGAGGCAATTTTGCAGGAATCAGAATTTCTCCCGGTTACCACTACTCTGGCACCCAGACCCGAGAGATTTATTGCTGCCGACAAACCTAGCCCGGTGGTGCCACCGATGATCACGATATTCTTGTTTTGCAACATCAGATGAGCCGGTCAGTGATTAATCCAGACTGTTTGTGCTTAATAATCACTTTTTTTCTGCCATCCGGTAATATTTCTTCCTTGATCATGTAGTAATCCTTATCATAGTCGATCAATTCCTTCTCATCATTTAATCCGGTTTTACCACGCCAGTCTTCGATGATCACAGGCTCCCATTTTTTACTTTTAGCAGAGCGATAACATGCGTCCATTATCGTGTTAACTACATAGCCATCATAAAATGTCTCCATCGGCTGGGTCTGGTTTTCCAGAGCATAAAACATATCGCTAAACATATCATTATAGCCTAATTCACTCACTTCGTCTCCCACCGGAAAAAGCCATCCGGTATCACTTTCCGCTTTTTCTGCCACATATCCCTTCATTCCAACATCAGTAAACATCTCAAACCCGGTGCGTAAAAAATGATCGGTGCGGATATTGCCATGGGTACCAGACACTTCGTCCCTGAGATCCATCCCTCCCCGGTAAGTCCAACTCACTTCAAACTGACTGATCGCACCATTTTCATACTTCACCAGACCGATCGCATTATCTTCAGAGTCGATCGGTTTTGCCTGTGTGGCGGCCCAGCACATGACTTCGACCGGTCGAATATCCTTACCGATGTAGTTTCGTCCAATCTCAATGCAGTGACAACCCAAATCGACAATAGCACCACCACCCGAGATCTCCGGATTCCAAAACCACTCACTATGGGGTCCGGGATGGGCTTCCCTGGAACGGGTCCAAAGTACTTTTCCCAAGGCTCCGTGCTGCACTGATTTAAGGGCTTTTAGTGTCTTGGGAGTATAAGCCAGATCTTCGAGATAACCATGAAACACGCCAGCTTTTTCGACAGCATCAAGCATACGTCGGGCTTCAGCTGCTGTACGGGCCAGTGGCTTGGTGCATAACACCGATTTGCCAGCAGCCGCTGCGATCATAACCGCTTCTTCATGCTGATTATTCGGTAATCCTATGACGACGATCCCGGTTTCCGGGTCCTGGATAGCCGCCGTTAGATCGGTGTATGTCCGGGGGATATTCCATTGTTTGGCAAAGGTATCCGCCCGGTCCTGGCTGCGCGAATAGACCGCCAGTACCTGATCGCGGCTGCGTTGTCCATGCAAACACATGGTATAAAAAGTACCGATAAGCCCGGTACCCAACATAGTTATTTTCTGACTTTTCATAGGTTGCTCAATTTCATAAAAAACAAAGCGGATCGGGCTTTAAACCCGGATTATGCATTAGATTATCTATTACGAGGTAAAACTGCTGCAAATACGGGCACATAAGCCCTTTTTGATTCTCACCATGATGGTGACCATGTCTGCGAGTCAAAAAGCGCTTGGAGCACCCGTCTTTATTGCATT
>JBGTCB010001131.1:0-6433 GCA_041748995.1 Saprospiraceae bacterium
CTTCGTGCCAGCATCTCTACTGACTACGCAAGACTCACTTCCGGTGGCTGACTAGGCCTTGCCGTACAGTTTCTCACCTGTGGGGACATTACTCGTTTTCCATACTTTTATGGAATCCTGTTCTATGGTCTTAGCATGGAGCAATATAATCCGGGTTTAAGCATTTACTTTGTGTAAAGCCTATGGCAAAGGTAGTCTTCCAGCCAAAATATGGGGCTCTCACACCCGGGTAAGGTCGGTGCAAATGACAAGACGTAAATCAGAAATACCCGGAATCATTGTATTTCTACATCCAAGGTGGCACCCAAAGGAATTTCCACATTTTCTCCCAGGGTGATCGTACCGGCTTGAAAAATAATCAGCCCATCAATCATAACATTGGGATCGGCAATGATCTCGCATGCCGTATAGGTTTGTGTTCCGCTGAGAGTTTCATTGCTGAAAAACATAGGATCACAATCGGAATTAAGCTCGATGATATCGCTGGCACTGTATACGGTACCCCCTCCGTTTGATTCTGTACTCACCTGAGAATAGACGGTTTTTGTACCACCACCTGCGCTTAGTTGCCAGGAGTAATCCGGCGTGTAGGATACCCAATCCGACCAGGTACTTCCATCATTGCTAAATCGCATGGAGACCGCATCAGAAGGTCCATAAACATAGAGAGCAACAGTCTGGTTAGAGGTTTCCGCCAATTCACGTTCTATGACCACCGGATAAACAGAGTTCCGGGTACCAAAATTTTGAGACCAGTAATTATAATAAGGACCTCCATTAGCATCCTGGACACAGTTGCCATCGTCATCAAATCGATCGACACGGGTATCGTTGCTATATTCATAACCCACTCCGATTTCTCTTCGCGAGATATTCAGTATATTATTCCGGTGGCCCGGACTGTTCATCCAGCCCGTCATGGCAGCAAGAGGCGTACTATACCCGGCAGCGATGTTTTCTGCGGCTGCATTCCAGATATACCCGGCTGCTGTCATACGCTGACCGGGGGATGAACCCGTAGTGAGGTTGCAATGGGCAAAGAAATCCTGGATGGCCATAGCTTCACTATGCCCGTCTGCAGCATTATGCAACAGATCGACCTGCTTATAGGGGGCGAGCATACCGTTATTCCAGCGCTCGATATTCGTGAGTTCGACTATTTCCTCTTCGTAGGCGCCGAAAGTTGCCCGTCCGTATTGATTGCTGTGGTTTATTTTCTCAAATTCATCCGGGCTTATCGTCAGGGGAATGGGGAAAGGTTCAGAGCCTTCCTGCGAATCCAGGCCAAGACCGTACGCTGATTGGATAAAATAACTTTGTCCATCCGCAACCGGTTGAAGGGTAATCAGCCATTTCTGAGGTCGAAATCGCCTCAGACCGGGCATAAGGTCTTCTTTGCCGGGAGCCAGGGTCACCGAAATCGACTTAGTGCTCAGCAGGCCATTCCGGATTTTTAGCACTTGCAGATCGTAAACCGGTCCGGGGGATATTGAATTGATCAAAGCCTCCAGAACCACCGGAGTTTGTTGGCCACTGACCTGAAAAAAGTACATCAAAAGCAATACAAAAATAGGGGGAAACCGTCTCATAAATATCTCATTTAAAGAAATTAGTTCTGAGATCGGGAATGGTTCCTGGCTTGTGGTAATAGTAAAGTTACAAGGATAGGATCCTGCAGCTAGCCAATTTGTTCAAAAATCATGCCTGAGGTAACAACAATTTTACCCCAAGCCCAGTAAAATCAGATAATTACTGGCTTACAAAGTGATTTGCAGTCGTGGGGATCCCTTCATTGTACACCGGCTTCATCGCTGAAATGCACTCTTTCGCAAAAACCGAACATATAAGTTGTTCGATTTACAAAATGATGTTACATTTGCAGCGCTTCTTAAGCGAGGTCCGGTAGTTCAGTTGGTTAGAATACGTGCCTGTCACGCACGGGGTCGCGGGTTCGAGTCCCGTCCGGACCGCATTAAGTGCCATTAAACCTCCACATTTGTGGGGGTTTTTTTGTTGGACTGAATCCAAAAAATCGCTGAAATTCCTGGTTCCAATCAACATCAAATTTCATTAAGTGCTTCCCTAAGTGGAATGATCCTGCGGACAAAGCTTCAACCCTGACTTCTGGCTGGATGATCGAAATAAAAGATCGAGAATTGCTGGTAGAAGAGGTTAAAAAAATTAAAGTTGACTTTCGAAGTAGTGCGAAACCATCGAGGTCTATCGGCAGTAGAAAGTATTTTTGATTTAAAAAGCATTTTCAAAAGGATGATTACCCATGCCAGCATCATAGACCTCGATGGCATGGGTAATAAACCATTGCACTACAACCGATGCGCCTTTCGGGGTATGCAAAAAGCCAGGGAACTATAAGAGCATACAGCCACATTTACCAATACCCAAGAGCAACAAAAACTTTTACTGGGAGTGCAAATCCCTTTAGGTTTTGGTCTCCCAGGTCGGAGAATTGAAAATTCCTTCCCATGCATAAACTCTTTACAACAGATGATACCAGCACCTGATCCGGATCCGAAAGATCGCATAAGCGTCTTGTCAACTGAACTGCTGCTCCAAAGAAATCGTCGCCTTCGGTAACTGGTTCGCCGGCATTGACCCCAATCTTTACATGCAGATGTATACCGGGATGCTCGTTCCTGTACGTTGCAAGTTCTTTTTGTATTGCGAGACCACCACGCACTGCTTTGGACGTGGAATTAAAAGTGGCCATTATCCCATCGCCGGTATGTTTGATTTCTCTCCCATTATATTTACCCAGGTTATTACGCACAATTTCATTATGTTTTCTGAGAATGGTCATTGCCATAATATCACCGTACTCTTCGGTAAGATTAGTTGAACCCACTATATCTGTAAAAAGAAATGTACGTACTGCAGAATCCATCTTGCCGTCAGGGTGAACAGCTACACCGTTGGGACTTGTATTGTCAGGTCCCATGAATGTGGTGATATCGGTAGGATGCACTTCAATGATCTCACAGGCCAGATCACCATGTGCTTCCGCATGACAGGCTATACAGGCTTCTTTATTTGGCGCTTCGACCAGGCAAAAGATAGTACCCTGTTCTTCGTTTACCCAAAACTTATGATACTTAACGTTGTGTTTATCCTGTACCATTATATCCAGCAGGTGTGCACTTTCACATTCTCCTTTGTTTATACCACCAGGTATTTTTTTATGAAGATCCATGTAGAGTGGCATAGCTTAAAGGTCATTGGTTTTATTATTCTTTTAAATTTTCAAATGCTGTGCTTGAAATTTTCATATTAACTTTTAGTTGTTGATCCATTCAATTTTGTCGTAGTCAACACACATTGTTTTGAAAAAACGTAAACCTGTTTTCAAAACGGTAATGATGCATATAATCCCGGTGTGTTACTTCCCCAGCACTTCTCCTTTCAGTGAATTCAGGATACTAAAAACTTCATCAATGGTTTCCTGGTCGATCCCGTTTTCCTGAAGGGTTATCAGAATATCACTGTTTGAATCCTCAAAATTTTCTTCAGTCAGATTCAGGTGAGCATGAGCACTACGCATATCTCTCCCTGTGTACTTGAGCGGACCGCCGGTGCCCATGGAAAAAAATTCTAAAGCCAACCGCTTCAATTTATCTAAGTCAACATTCTTCAGAAAGGGGCTTATCTTGGGATTCTTTAAATGCCTGTCAAATAAATCATTTAGAAATTTTTTTATTCCTGTTTCTCCCCCTAACCTTTCATAAAGGGAAAGTTTTTGAGTGGTGTCTGATGAATTATCCATGGTGTTCTTGTTTTAATATTTAAATTTTTTGTAGTTATATCAAAGGACCTGCTAATCCTGCAACTCCATCAATGGCTAAACCAAACCACCCGCTTGCACTAACCTTGATTCAATATTCTGATTGACGCGGAAAAGATTGTTCGGGTCATATCTGACCTTTATCTCGGAGAGTCTTTTGTAGTTTTCTCCATAGCTTACTTTCACTCGGTCTTCTCCTTCCTCCATCATCATATTTACATAAGCGCCGCCTGCGGAATAAGGATGCAGGGCTCCCAATATTTTTTTGTCCAATCAATAATCCTATCTTTATTCCTGGGGTCAGGATCAACCCCCACCATCACCATTGCCCATACGGCATCGCGGTAATTCCATGCCGTTTCATTTTTCCCTATGCGCCCGGCCGCTCCATTAACTGGATACAAATGCATGGCAGAATGCATAGTGGGCATAGCTTCTCCAAATCGCACATGCTCTGCAATAGACGCATCATCCAGTTCATTTACAAAATCTGCTTTCCAATACCATTGAAATCCCGGATGATAAATCCCATCAAACATGCTTTGTAAAACAGGATATGGGAGGAAGCCTACAAGGTCAAGAGCGGCGGGTTTAAATGCCCGAATAGGTTTGAATATTGCTTCGGCATATTCCAATGGACCGGCATATGTCCAAACTATCATGCACATTTTTTTTTGATGAAGATGTGCTGGAAATGGATCTGCCGGGGGGATGGTATGAAAACCAAAAAAACCACCGAGGTCGTGGGGTGCTTGATGATGAAATCCCGATACCATTCCATCACCTCCCTGGCTTCACTAATTTCGTACAGCATGGGTCCTGCATATACGGTATTAATGGAATGCAAGCTGAACAGAAATGAAGTCACCACACCAAAATTTCCGCCACCCCCTCTTACGGCCCAATACAGATCCTGGTTTTAATTAGCATTGGCCGTAACAAAGCTTCCGTCTGCAAGAACCATGTCAACGGACAATAGGTTATCGATACTCAATCCACATTTACGGGTAAGGTGTCCCAGTCCGCCACCAAGCGTTAAGCCCCCCACACCCGTGGTGGAAATAATCCCGCTTGGTGTTGCCAGTCCAAATGCGTGCGTGGCGTGGTCAATGTCTCCCCAGGTGCATCCAGCGCCAGCCAATACGGTCATGGCATCAAGATCAATACGCGTATATTTTAATAACGACAGATCTATAACCAACCCATCATCACACAATCCCAGACCAGCGCCGTTGTGGCCGCCGCTCCTGATAGCAAGCAACATATTATTTTCCCTCGCAAAATTTACACTCGCTATTACATCGGCCACATCCGCACACATTGCGATCATGGCAGGTCGCTTGTCAATCATGGCATTGAACACTTTACGTACCGTGTCATATTCAGCATCGTTTGGCAGCACCAGTTTGCCGCGTAGATTATTTTTGAAAGTATTAATCAATTCGTTCGTCATGGAACAAGTTTTTAAGCGATAAATAATGATTAATAAGATCATGATAAAAATATCACGCTTTGAAATAGCCTGGATTTCTTAAAAGCTCAAAAAGCTTTCTGGTAAGCTCAGATTTTCTAATGCAGAAATTTTATGTTCACACGAATTAATCTTCTCTTTCAAGGGGTCTGAGCGTTGAAAGCAGCCTGAACCTGACAAGTTTACGTGCAAGCAGCTCAGGTGCCCTGGTTCAAAATGATCCGTTCGCTGTTAAACCGTTTCAATCAATGGTCTGGCTTTACGATACTGCATAGGCGATAATCCATATTTCTCCTTGAACACACGACTGAAATGGGTAGAATTCTCAAAGCCACTGTCGTTTGCAACCTCAGTCACATTTTTAGTGCTGGTATCCAGAAGAACCCTTGCGTGATGCAATCTTTTCTCGGCAAGCCACTTGCCGGGTGAGGATTGGAAAGTTCGGGTAAATTCTCTTTTGAAAGAAGCCAGACTTCGCTGCGCGAGCCTCGAAAAATCAGACAGAGAAAGATTGAAAGTATAATTTGCTTCCATGATTTCCTGTAACTGCGGCTTATCCAAATCAGAAAGGCTTTTAACATATGCCAGGAATGCCGAATTGGCGGGGTTGGAAATGATATTTACAATAAGTTCCCTGAACTTAAGTTCAATCAAATCTTCGGATGGGGCAGGCTTTTGTTTAAAATAAGGCAGGATACTATAGAAATAAGCAAGGGTAACTTCGTTCAGCGATATTTCTATCAGCGAATCCGGCTGAGTGGCAGGAATTTCTTTTAATGGCAATTGCAACCGGTACTCCCTGAAGACCTTCTTGAGATAGTGATCCGGACAATAAAAGCAGAGCACTTCCCAGTCTATCTCGTAAAATCTCTCCTGATTGTATGCAGTTTTTTTAAAAAAGATGGCGGTATTATCGGTAAGGAGGACAGATCTTCCCGGGCGATGAATTAATTTCTTTCCATGCAGCACAAAAATGATCTTATTCAGATGGGTGAACAAGTTCACTTTTTCTTCCTCCTGCGGACATTTGTAGTGGAGGAAAAGCAGATCCCTTACTGCGAGCTGTGAGAAGATTTCGGGCTGTTCTACCTGGAAATCATAGGTATTAATCATAATGCTATTTTTGAGGTACGAAGACGTTTTGGTAAGTTAAGAATTAATAGGGA
>JBGTCB010001132.1:0-2450 GCA_041748995.1 Saprospiraceae bacterium
TATACGGAAGCCCGGGTTCCGGGAGTAGCCGTCGGTCTGGCCTGGACAAGTGTAGGTGGTGAAATACTTTTTATAGAAGTAAGTTTGAGTGAAGGTTCGGGCAAACTAGCCTTAACAGGTAATCTGGGTGATGTAATGAAGGAATCCGCCACGACCGCCTTAAGTTTTATCAAAGCTCATACAGAAGTTCTTGGCATTGATCATACCCGTTTTGCAAAAACAGATATTCATGTGCATGTACCGGAAGGGGCAATTCCTAAAGATGGTCCGTCAGCTGGAATTACTATGCTGACAGCACTTACTTCTGCTTTTACCGACCGAAAAGTAAAACCACATCTGGCCATGACCGGCGAAATCACTTTGAGAGGACGGGTCTTACCCGTAGGGGGCATTAAAGAGAAAGTCCTTGCTGCGAAGCGGGCCGGGATGAGGGAAATCCTGCTTTGTGCAGATAATGAAAAGCATGTGCAGGAGATAAATCCGGAGTTTTTAGGTGACCTCCGGTTTATTTATATTAAGAAGATGGAAGAAGTGCTTTTTCACGCTTTGATTGGTAAGTAAACCTATTTTCCCCTCACTTGTTGAAAGGTTAAGGACACGTTAAAGCTATTGTGTAGCCGGGCAGGATGTCCTTTTTGACCGTTAAGCATTGAGAGAAATTCGTTACCTTCATCTTTTTAATTTAAGTCCTGATGTTTAGGTTTTTCTACAGCCTCTTCTTACTATTTGTCGTACATGGTTACGTACATGCCCAACAACAGGAAGAGGTGATTCAGTTTTCCGGAAGTGTGGTGGCAGTAGAAGATGATGCCATTGTACCGGTACCTCTGACAAACATCCTTATTGAGAAATCGGGAAGAGGAACTTTTGCTGATTGGGATGGCTTTTTCTCAATCGTAGCTGAAGAAGGGGATGTAGTAGTGTTCTCCGCTATTGGATTTGAGACGGTTCGATTTGTGATTCCGGATACCTTGACGACCAACCGATACACCATTATTCAGATCATGAGCAAAGATACCATCAACCTTCCGATCGCTCAGATCTACCCCTGGCCAAGCAGAGAACATTTTAAAATCGAGTTTCTCGCTCTGGATGTTCCGGAAGATTTGCAGGACCGGGCTGAAAACAACCTTGCTGCCGCAACAATGAAACGATTACGGGACAACCTTCCAACAGATGGGCTTGAAAGCGGAAGCTTCTATCTGCGGCAACAGGCAGACTCTTATTATTCTTTCGGGCAGGGCAAGCCCATGAATCTCCTTAACCCCATTGCCTGGTCTAAGTTTATCAAAGCCTGGAAAAATGGTGATTTCAAACGAAAAAAGGAATCCCAGTAATCCCTTCCTCTAAAGCCCTTTTTTAGCTCATTACTTAGCTCGATTTTGATCCACCGTTTCTTTTAACGTAGTCATGACAGCAAATTTTCAAGGCTATTTAATTATTCGCTAAATTTGCGCCTTCTAAAAAAAAGCTGAGGGGCAGGCGATAATGAAAGTAACGGACTATTTTGCACAGTCAAAAGACAAAACACTCATTAGTTTTGAAGTGCTTCCACCTTTAAAGGGGGGAAAGATGAAATCAATTTTCGATGTGCTCGATCCTCTTATGGAATTTAAACCTCCTTTTATTGATGTCACATACCACCGGGAAGAATATGTTTATCAGAAAAACCCCAATGGTTATTATGAGAAAACATCAATCAGGAAAAGACCAGGGACTGTAGGAATTTGTGCAGCTATCATGCATCGGTATGGAGTCGACGCAGTGCCTCATCTCATTTGTGGTGGATTTACCCGGGAGGATACCGAAAATGCCTTGATTGACCTCAATTTTCTTAACATCAACAATGTATTGGCAATCAGAGGTGATGCCAGGCAATTCGATGGACGGTTTATTCCCGAAGAAGGTGGTCATAGTTATGCCGTAGATCTGGTAAAACAAATCACCGCGATGAATCATGGTCAGTATCTGGATTCCAATATCGAAAATGGAGCTCAGACCAATTTCTGTATTGGTATTGCGGGATATCCGGAAAAACATTTTGAAGCTCCTAATTTTCAAACAGATCTTCGATATACAAAAGCTAAAATCGAAGCAGGCGCCGGGTATATTGTTACTCAGATGTTCTTTGACAATAATAGCTTCTTTAAATATACGAAAGCATGCAGGGAGATCGGTATAGATGTACCAATCGTCCCGGGATTGAAGCCTTTGACCAAATTATATCAATTGAAATCACTGCCGCGCATGTTTTTTGTTAATATGCCTGATGAACTCGTGAGAGAGGCAGAAAAAGTGAAAACTGAAGAAGGCGCCAAGGAATTGGGTATCCAGTGGTGTATGGCCCAATCAAAAGAATTGAAAGCTGCCGGCGTACCATGTTTACATTATTATACTATGGGTGATACAGATACCATCAAAAGGATTGTCCAATCCATCTACTAAGAATC
>JBGTCB010001133.1:0-3861 GCA_041748995.1 Saprospiraceae bacterium
TCTGTCGTATCCATTTTTGAAAATGCGCCCCAAGGCATAGGGCTTGTTTTATGAACTCTACCCGATTTGAAGCGGCTGATAAAGGCTTCTTCTGTCCACTGAGCCATAATTCCTGTTTCGCTATCCGGAGTTAGGTTTGGAGATACATATCCATAGCCTTCTGTAAGTGCGTCGGGTTCAAAATAAAAACCACCTGCAAATGGGGGAACTGTAAATTCACCACTGAACACATCTAAATGGGTATGACAACCCAGACAATTTGCAACCCCTGTAGCAAGATATTTCCCATAAGCAACCTGGTCATTGGTTGAAACGGTTGAAACAACTGAAACAGGTTGTTCCGATATTGGTTTTGGCTTCAATACTCCAAATGCAAGCAAAGCCTTGCCAAGAAATGTATTTTCAGATTTTTTTACTTCATTCTTTTGTGCGGACTGTGAACGTAAATATGAGATGATTGACGTGAGGTCACCATCTGACATTTGACTGTATTCCATTACGGGCATCATCATTCTGCCATCATGTCCAATTCCGTATCTCACCGCACGGGCTATTTGCCCGTCAGTCAGGTTGCCAATTCCAGTTTCTTTGTCAGGCGTGAGATTAATTGCCCTTATGGTGGCAGGTGGGATTTCTATTTCTAAGCCACCTAAAAGTGGTCTTATTTCGCCATTGTCCATTTCAGAAAGCGCATTGGGGGCTGAATGACAACTTGCGCAATGAGCAGGTCCGAATACGAGGTATTTTCCCCTTTCTATTACCACCGAATCGGTACTTGCATTGATGTCCGGATAAGGAGCATCAAATGTTTTATTTCCCGATATACTTGCATAGATTAGAATGAGTATAAGCAGCCCGACAAGCGAACCTACAATGACACCGATTATTTTGAATGTGTTTTTCAATTTCATAATGTAGTAAATTAAAGTTTTTTATCCCATCCTTTCCACTTGAGATATTGTTCAAAAGTCAATGTTTCGGGAAGAAGTTCTCTGGTCTGCTTCACCCCGTGTAAAATTGCTTCCGGATAAGGAGGCTGCCCCCATTTTTCGAATTGTTTCCTTAAAGGAATCCATACTCTTGCAAACAGATACATCAAGAAAAGGGGAACAGGTTTATGTCTGTATGTTTTGTTTCCCGACAATTTGGTTGCAATTGCTGCAAGTTCGTTTCCTGAAATAAAATCGCCAACCAGATTTAACTTTTTGCCCTTAAAACTGTCAGGATTTGCAAATGCCATAGCCGCTATTTTCCCTATGTCGCGACAGGCAATATGGGGTAGTTTAACATCATTGGCAGCCGTACCTGTAATCACATTTTTCTTTACCGGTAAATACTCGCCACCAAAATCGTCCATAAAGGAACCCGGGCAGAGAAAGGTGTAAGGCAAATTGTTTTTCTTCACAAGATTTTCAATATCTATTTTCCGCCTTATGTAGGTAAGGGATTTTTCCAGTCCCTCTTCCACATACAGCACTGTGCTTAAAACAAGATGCTGAACCTTATTGGCAACACAGGCGTCCACAATGTTTTGCCCTTGCAGCCATTCGTACTCAGTGTCAAGCTTCCCTTTTGCAGATAATGGCATGGTCACTCCATAAACTGCGTATGCCCCTTTGAAAGCGTTAACCAACGAAGCTTTGGATGCAAGGTCGGCTTGTAAAACAAGAACTCCCCTTTTCTTAATCTCTTCAGCCTTTAGACTGTGAGTATCTCTTGAAATGGCTACCACATTCCATTGACCGCTTTCAAGGAGCGCGTCAAGCACTGCTCCCCCTTGCTTTCCTGTAGCTCCACACACTACTATTTTTCTCAGTTCACCCATAGAAATTGAAATTTTCGGGCAAACTTAGCCAGTCGTATTTTCTAAAAATTGTATAAATGTAACATCGGGATCAGGGATTTCTCAAAGTGAAAACTGCCCTATCGACTCGCCTTTTTGCTTTGCATATTGCGTGGGTGTCATTTCTGCAAAATTTTTAAAAACCCGGATAAAGTGAGCCTGGTCATAAAAGCCGCAGTTCAATCCAATCTGAGTAAGACTATCTGAAGTGTTATGTATTTGCAGCAAAGCTTTTTCAAAACGTCTGAATGAAAGAGCTTCAGTAGGAGCAAGTCCATACCATTTCTGAAAAATGCGCAAAGAGTGCATTCTCGAATAGCCGGTAAATTCTTCTATACGGAAAGGTTGGCCATTTGACTTCTTATCACAAAGTTCATCAAGCAATGACGAAATTTTCATTGCCACACCAAGGTCAGAATGCTCTAAAAGAAGGGAATTAATAAATTCTTCAAGCCAAATGGCTTTTGTGTAGAAATCAGGTAAACCTTTTACTTTATCCTCAACGTAATTAATCCTGTCACTTAAAATATTATCGCCTTCAATTGACCAGTTTTTAAGGTCCTTACAATGAATACCGAATAAAAGATTAGCTGATATTGTATTTAGACGAATACCAAACATATGACAGCGCGGAAATTCTACATATAGCGGCTTTGTGTGAAGTCCTGATAAAAAGCAAAAGTTGTCGGTAGGATTATACGCTCTATTTTTATAACATTCACTGTTAACTGTCCAGGGTTTTTCAAGGTTAAAAATCAGATCAATATTAAATTCGGGGAGCATTATCCACTTTTTCGGACTGTCGGTTTTCTGCTCCCATATTATTGGTGATATTCCTTTAAGTTTTTTTGGTATGTAGTAATTATATTCCAATCTTCTCGTCAGAATTTACTGTTTTCAAGAAATTATTTTGATTCGTTCGTTTCTTCATAGCCTGATTGCCAACGCACTAATATAGACATATTTCCTGCATTGTCAAAAGTGGTTTTTATCAAATTGATTTACAAGGTGAAATAAAAGTAGTGGACTTCGACCGGTAACAGATCCTGGTATAAACCGTTCTGCAATTTTGGTAACTAGTGGATATACCATGCCTCCCGTTGTGCAGTTAAATGTGAGAGCGAAAACTTACATTAAATAAGCCCGAAGGGCTGACAAGATTATAAAATTACCAAATCCACAACAACCCAACCCCGAAGGGGTGGTATTATCCTTGCAGTAGTTTACCACGCAATCCATCACCTACACTTCTTTTCCTGGTCCGGATATCTCCGCAGAGTAAAATCTCTATAATACAAGAATGTCATCCGATCCTGCCTTAGATCCAGCGGAGCGAAACCATTCGTCCTATTTAAAATGGGCTTCTCCCCTATTGGGTTGGGGATTCCTTTTCTTCAAAGCAACAAAGCTTGGTCCCTCCGGGACTCTATAAGTACCATATTCACTAATTATTATAGTAATAAGTGAATATGATCACTAAAAATTATATTTTTATGAAAAAATGATACACAGGACACTCACAGAAACGGTGAAGAGGAGAGTGGGTCGGGGAAAAGCGATCATGGTTGTGGGTCCCCGGCAGGTTGGTAAAACGACATTAATCCTTAATGAGCTGAAGGAAAGCAACTTTATATTCTTTGACGGAGATGATCCCACAGTTCGGAGTCTGCTGGATTCACCAAATACGGAAAAAATAGGAAGTCTGATAGGTAAATCCAAGGTAGTTTTTATTGATGAAGCGCAGCGTATCAATGGAATCGGTCTTACTCTCAAAATTATTACAGATCAGTTTAAGGAAGTCCAATTGTGGATCAGTGGTTCTTCATCTTTTTCACTTTCCCAGGAATTAAATGAACCACTGACCGGCCGAAAATGGGAATATGAATTGTTTCCCATTAGTTGGGAAGAATTTGAAGATCATGTTGGATTTTTGAAAGCTGAGCAGCAACTTGAAGAAAGATTGATTTATGGATTTTATCCGGATGTACTTAATAGTCCCGGAGATGAAAAGGAAATAC
>JBGTCB010001134.1:0-8795 GCA_041748995.1 Saprospiraceae bacterium
ATATCCCCTTGAACGCTGTTGCTTCTGAAAAACGTTGTTCTGCAACTCTAAGATCTTTTCACGATCCTCCCGAACTGCACTTCTAACTAGAACAGACATATCATTTGCTATTGACTCACCATCTCCTAAAAATAGCTCTCAGGAACTGAGGTCCCTTTCTTAACAACTTCAAAGGTATCATATAGATAGGAGGAGATTCACCATTTAATTCCCAACATTTAACATGGGTTCGTTGAGTTCTCAGTAATCTGCGATAATTACTAGTACTAATACCTCCCAAATAAAATCTAATTATGAAATCGTCCAGCAATTGAACTCTCAGATCAGTAAAGTAAAAATAACGCAAAACAAATTCATAATCTCCACTACCTCCCAGGTCCACTCGGTAATAACCTAGTCGATCTACTAAGTCCCGTTTGATATAAATACTCTGGTGAGAAGGCATCCAACCCATCCTAAACAATGTCTTTCGAAATTTAGGGCTTTTATTTACTCTTACTATCCGACCTTTTGAATTAACAATTATACTATGACCGTAAGATGCGTCTATCTCATTTTCATAAAATAATTTTGCAATCTTGGATAAAACCTCATTGTTAAACAAAGCATCTCCCGCATGAACTAAACCCACAATATCACCTGTGGCCAATTTAATACCTTTATTAATAGCATCATAAATCCCTTCATCTGGCTCAGAAATAATCTTTGCGATACTAGCAGAGTACTCCTTGACAATTCCCAGTGTGTCATCTGTAGATTTGCCATCCACTATGATATATTCTGTATTTAAATAGGTCTGGCCAACTACAGACTCGATCGTGCGTCTTATATCCTGCTCATTATTGAAAGCAATAGTAATTATTGAAATTTTAGAACTCATAGACAATTAACAATAAAAAACTATTGTCTCTCCATAAATTTAAGATACTCATCGCTAATTATCTCTGTACTATACTTCTTCATTTTCTTTTTAGCGTTCTCACCGAAACGTCGCACTAATGAATCATCACTCATCAATTGCTTCAATCGACTATAGTACATTTCTTGATTCCGATTGGGAATCAGAAATCCATTAATATTATCATCAATTAAATCTGATGGTCCGGCCAGACAATCATATGATATTACTGCTAGACCCGCTGCCATTGCTTCGGCCAAAGCATTGGGAAAACCCTCTGAACTCGAGGTAAAGGCGAATATCTTACTACGCTGATAATATGATGCCACATTCCTTTGTTCATTCTCCAAATAAACATTTTCCATTCTCTTTGCCTGAATCAATGATTTTAGGTCATCGAACAAATTCATCCTTTTTGAATTACCCCCTACTATGTATAGGTACCAATTTTCCTCCGTTGCTATTTGTGAAAATATTTCAATAAGTTCATCAAAATGTTTAGTCTTAATTAACCTACCAACACTCAGTACTATATTTTCCCTTTTTGTACCATTCGCATTATTGGGCACTACCACTGGATTACCAATAACCCTAACATCAGCACTCCACCTCCTTTTAAGGGCAATATATTTAGCTTGCTCTGTTTGAGCAATATAGCCCTCAGCCAAAGGATACAGGCAATCTCTTAAAATGTTATGAAACAATCCAATATTCTTATTCGGTTGACTACGGTCTGAAATAATAATCGGATTCTTTAACCCCAAAATAGCTAATAAAACAAGATTATTCCATATTTCACCAAAGCTCAAGATGGATGACGGGTCGATTTCCTTTACCTTAAATCGAACAAAAAACAAAGTTCTGATCGTGCTGATTAGTCTTGCTTTATTGCTGAAATCAAAAGAGGGTCTATGTACCTTAATTGAATCATTTAAGTGCTGAATGACTTCTCTTTTACGTCCTATTAGTATCACATGGACTTCTGCACCGTATCTACTAGAAAAATCATTTGCAAGAAGGCCCATAACCCTCTCCATGCCACCAATACCAAGGGAGTGGATTATACAGCATATTTTTTGCAACTCCTTCTCTTTATTTAATTTTCCGTCTACGATCATCCTTACTACACTACAAAATAACTCAACTAAATACGCCTAATATTCTTCGATCAGTATACGCCATTTAGCTACTCTTGTGAACTCAGAATTTCTCTCAACCCAACCACCTTTCATACCACATTTGAAACATTAATAATTTCCAAACAAAATTTTTGGGATATAATTGATTTTCTCTGAATAATTTTATCTTTTCACAGAGGAACTTTTCGTTGAATATTCCTGATTTTGTCAAAGTTCTCTCAGAAAGATATTCATCAAGATAATAATTCAAATCTCCCTGCAGCCATTTATTGATTGGTAGTGAAAAACCGGCTTTGGGTCTGTTCATTAGATCTTGTGGTATATACTCATGAACAATATCCTTTAGAATCCTCTTCTGTGTATTTCCACCATATTTAAATCTAAGAGGAAGCTGCGCAGCAAATTCTAGAATTCGATGATCAATCATAGGTTCTCTACCCTCTAAAGAGGCAGACATTGTCGCACGATCAACCTTTACTAAAATGTCATTCTGCAAATATGCTTTGAAATCGATGTCGCAAGCCATTTCAATGAAATGATGATATTGGTTCGGATCAACATCAAAATCAGTTTCAGCGTTCCTTTCATTCCAGGTCATGAACTTTGTGCGAAACTGGCCCGGAAGTAACCGACTCTCCTTAAATAGATTTAGAGCCATTTGAGCATTATTGTGAACCAATGCCGCAGAAAACCCATTAAGTTTGTGCTTTATCGAAGAATTAAAATCAGGAAGATATTCGACTATTCTTCTCGAAGCATAACGAATTGCAGGCCTGATAAAACGAGGTGTCATTGATAATTTCTTCACTCTATGGTAAAGTCTGGAATATGATTCATATCCCGCAAAAATCTCATCTCCCCCATCAGCAGACAGGCACACTTTTACATATTGCCTGGCAATTCGACTGACCAAAGTAGTGGGTATCGCAGAGCTATCCGCGAAAGGTTCATCATAATAATATGGTAAGTCCCTTATAATGTCTTGTGCTTCCTTTTCACTACAGTAATGCTCATAATGCTCAGTGTCAAGATATTCTGCTGTTTTCTTTGCAAAAGGAGCTTCATTATTTCCCTGATAAAATCCAATGGTAAATGTTTTTAGCCTGTTTGAACTCTCAGCTTGAATGATGGCAGCGACTGACGTACTGTCATAGCCCCCACTCAAAAATACCCCAACCGGCACATCAGAAATCATGCGGTAATTATATGCAGATTTCAATAAATCGTGTAACTTATCTTTAGCTTCTAAATACGTAAGATCCAATTTTGGTTTTAAATAATAGGAAGATGAACACCAATACTGTCTAATTTTCAGTTCTTTAATTTTAAGATCGAAACTCATGATGTGTCCAGCCTGCAACTTATAAGTGTGTTCAAAAATAGATAAGGGTGCTGGTATATACCCAAAATTGAAATAAGCGTACAATGCAGAAATATTAATCTCCTTGCTAAAGGAGGGGTGCTTATGAAAGGCTTTAAGTTCGGAAGAAAACAGAAAAAGATCCTGATGCCAGTAATAATACAATGGCTTCACACCAGCTCTATCCCTAAATAAAAATAATTGTTTACAATTTCGGTCATAAATTACAAACGCAAACATTCCAATGAACTGATTGACACATTCCAAACCCCATTCGTTATATGCATGAAGGATAACTTCGGTATCTGACTGACTTATAAAAACATGTCCCAGCTCCTCGAGATTTCCCTTAATTTCCTTGTAATTATAAATTTCACCATTAAATACAATACTGCATTCTTGATAATGCATGGGTTGGTGTCCTGCAGTCGAGAGATCAATGATCGATAATCTTGTGTGACCTAATCCTACGCTTGCTTGTTCTTCCTCAAAAAGACTCATGCCAGAGTCATCTGGTCCCCGATGGTGCAGAACTTGAACCATATCTGCCAACAAATCCCTCGAACTTCTGGAAGTAAAATCCATGTATCCAGTTATTCCACACATGCTAATTTTCGTCCATTAAGCGGCCAAGCTCATCAGAACTCATAAATTCTACATCAGGCCAGTTATTCATAATTTCTCTTAAAAGAACTTTCAGTTTCCCAAGATTTACTGATCGGTTTTCTGGGCTAATCCTACCGATGTAATTTACACGGTGAGAGCAAATAATCGCAGGCTTTCTATACCTGAATGCATTCGCTATTGAAGCCATGGCCATATCTACAGCATCCTGGTTTTGATTTTCACCAGGTTCAAAGAGGACATTTCGCACAAAGTAGAGTTGCCCATTTCGGTTCTTTTCTCCCTGCCAATGATATCTTCTTCCATTCTTCAAATCTGTTCTTGATCTTGGTATACGTTGAATGTGCATACCCTGCAAATATTTCACTCCCACTGAATACAAAATAGGTTCCAGGGATGGAGACCAGGTATAGCATGGTGCAATAAAGGATTTAGATTTAAACCCCCATATTTCAGTAAATAGCTCCATAGCCGTCTTGATGATCTCAAGCTGAGATTCATATTTAACAGGCCCGGGATCTCCAAAACTATCCAGGTAATCTCTTGCACAACTAGTACGCCCGCTGGTAGGTAGCGTAAACATACCCTCTTCCATGGCATCTTTGAGTGATTGATTAGCTCCCGATAAAGAATGAATCCATTTATTTACATTAATATGTTCTCTTCCATGGAGCTGCAATTGAAAAATACCGGCTTCCAAACCCTGCTTATATAGGCTCACTACTTGATCGGACTGTGAATAACGAGATAGCGTTCTAGTGAAAGATTCGTAATAGTATCTTTCAAATCCAGAGTCTTTAATGGCAGTCAAATCAGGATTTGCCACTATATTATTCAATGTAAACTTTGCGTAGTGATCATTCCTATCTTTCACTCCCTGCAATACTTCAAGTAAACCCAAGACATCATCGTTGGATTCTAAAGCATCATTTCTATTATAAACACATTTGTCTACAGGATATCCTTTTCTTAGAAGACGCTCATAAGCACCTTTTGATGCCATTCGTACCATACCCCAATCATCGCTCTCAAAGACTATAATCCTTCGGTTGGTTTGCCAACCGAGCATATTTATCAGATGTGGCTTTAAGAGGGAAGTTAGAGGCTGGAGGATATCCATAGGTTTTTTCTGCACCCCAAATAAAAAGTCATGTGAGTGAGATCTCTTACCGATCACCATCCGACTTCAAATGATAACACGGGTCAAAATATATATAGTATATTCCTGGGAATTACGATTTAAATGCATAGGTATTTTCCAATGCCCAGGAAAATAATGGGTTAAAGATCAAGGTCCCGGGACCCATAAAATCCATTCCAATGCGTATCTGTATGGCTATGGGTAAAAGAAAAAAGATGAAAGATGAAAGAAAAAGCCATTGACTGAAGGTATTCATCTTCACATTTTGAACCATTAAGAAGTAGGCTCCGAAAATAAACAGATACGCAACCGAAAAAAAGCGCGCTGCTGAAGGAATAACATTCAAGACACCTACAAAGCTAAACAACAATATGCCAAAGTAGTGAATGTGTGCCCATCCTTGATTATTTGTCATTTTGACTCTAAACCCAAGGAATACGAGGGAAGATAAAAGAGTATATATGTAAATCGGAACATTCCTATACTTAGCGTACCATTTCAGATCCTGTACCTCCAATTTTCTAGTGAACGCATATTCTTCATTCAGATAATTTGCAACAACGGGAAATTCGTCAGACATGATTGACTTTGGAATCAAATTGATAAAAAAAGATAATTCTAACTGCAAGAACAAAATTGATACAAGCAAAAAAAGCAAAAAAAACCATGCATTTTTTGGCATCAGGATATAAGCAATCAATATGCCTAATGGTACTAGAAAAGCAACATGGGTGAAGACTGCAAAGAAAAGACAAATTAAACCCACTTTAGTATTCTTGTAATAAAGGAGTTGGATCACGGCATAAACGAATATATGTGAAGCGGTCCAAAATCGGAATCCATTGATCAGCCAGAAAGGAACTAAAAAAATAAACATTATGAGAAACGGCAAAGCAATAGCTTTAATCTTCCCCTGGGATTCCTCAATGAGAAACCATATATTCCTACTGAAAAAATATCCTATCACAAGACCAAAAATTGCAAATAATACCCGATAATCATCCGTGAACAATGCCACCAAATACCTCAATGTCGGTTCTAAATAGTCCCCTCTTCCATAAATACCAGAATATACCCCGGAAAGAAAATCCAAAAACGATAAATCGCTGGCATGCAGCTCTATCAACCGGCTACGATACCTATTAGCATCCATGCCTTCATTGGATATCACAAATGTATATCCAAAGAAGCCGGAGAAAAACCATGCGACATTCTTGGCCCATGGTGATCTGTAATTTAACACGGCATAGACCAGAGAAAAGAAAGGCCACACAAGGAAAAGGATATAAGCATTCCACTTGTTGGAAAGTCTCTGACTACCAATGACCGGACTAATCCCGAGACTCTTCATAGCATGATAAAAACTGCCGCACCACATTTTCTATGTGGTATCGGTCTATGTCGTCGCATTGATATCTCCTGGTATAATCTCTATTCAAAAAAGCAAGTATTATCTCTTCCTCGAAATCTTGCGAATTTACTGAAAGTACGGGTCGGCCTGTAATCGCATAGTCAATCAGTTTACTGGGTGTCTGTCTGGATCCAACATTCTCGAGATTGAGAAGAAAGTCCATCCGACTGAGTTCGGCCAGTAAAGTATCTCTGGGGACCGGATCATGCACCCTGATACGCCCCAAACTCCTATCAGCAAAGTCACGAACCATCTCGCCCTGCCGCGTATAAATATGCAGCCTGAAATCCAAACGAGTACCTAATAGAAAATTTAAAAGAGGTCTGAGGTCACGTCGTCCGGTTATAAACCCACCGGCATAAGCAAAATTTACAATGCCATTGTTCAACGGCACTTCGTGTGTTGACACAGCATCAAAATCAAATCCCTGAGGAATCACCACGATCTTATTCCTGAACTCCGGATAATAGGCATCCCTGGCCCCCTCTACCGGTACCGAAACAAAGTCGGCTTTTCTACAAAACCACTTCTCCAAATACCGAAAGTAAAATGCGGCACGGAATGTATCATTTTCCTGACCCATAAAAGGATCGCCACAATCTGCTATCCACGTGGTAGCAACGGGATGTGTCGCTGATCGAGCCCAGGCAACCCCCCAGTGTATAGAATGAGGGACGGCAATGGAAATCAGGAGATCATAACCCGACTCCTTGAGTAGTCGATCCCGTACATTCCACATTAACTCAATATCCGGGTATTGGAAAAAAAGATTAGTCGTTCTTCTGAGGAACCGGGTCCACAATCGTCCAGGACCCTCCTTCGCCAATTCTATCGGCTTCAACCTGACCGGTCCAAGATTTTTTAAGGTGAATCCATACTCCTGAGCCAATCTTATTTGTTCATCACCCAAACATACTGTCATTAAAGTTACATCATGCCCCTGACGGCAAAATTCCTTCACGAGTTCGGTGGTTCGAAAAGACCGGGGAGAAATAACGGGATGGAAGGATCTCGAGATAATTAGGACTTTCAGGCTATGATCCATCTATTGAACTCGCAATCCGTAAAATCTAATCTTTAATAACCTTAATTTCAGCATATATATCCACAAGCCCCTTTTCCCTGACTTCAAGCCGGTACTCATTGCTCCATTGACTCACTATTTTTCTTTCTTCTGGCCGTACATAGTCATCTAGCAAAATGATACAGCCATCCCTACATTTTTGAAATACTTCAGGCAATAACCCATATCGGCCACCTGGTGTTTGAGCAGGAGGGCCATCACAGATGATCAGAGAAATGTCATCTGGCAGATCTAGACCTTTGTGATCGTACCAACTGTAGTGCCCGTAGGAGATTAGCGATGTATGTGATAATTGCATACCAGTAATTTCCAACTTACTTAATTTATCCCGAATCTTTTCAGCCCACTCAGTATCATGCTCAAGACTATAGACTTTAAGTCCATTCTTTAAACCCAAAATACCAATCACTAAAGTACTTAGGCCCGAACCACATTCCAAAACAGGTCCGCCAGTTGCTTTCATGTGATCTATTATTGCCCGTAAATAGGAATTATGCGCGGAGAATCCAACATTTCCCCATCCATAAACCAGATCTGCTAATAGATCGTCCGAAATACTTTTTCCATTTACCAGGGAGTCGGAGAAAACTGGCCAGGTCTTCTTAAAGACCCTCCGCTGATTCATACTCACTAATATTGCCCTTATTCTTCTGGGTATCATATTGCGAAATAATCTCCCAATTCCTTTGTGATGTGCGTTACTTCCCACCAAGTAACTTATTTAATAACTATCTAAATTAAATTCGCCACTCATATTCACACTCTATATTTCTAATACTGCCCTCAAATGACGAATAAATCCATCAAAATCATTGACATAATCAAAATATCTCTTTTGTCCCTCCATTGCAATTGAAAGGAAATCCGCATAATTCATATCGATTCGAGTCAACAGAGCATCTACTCCCTCTAGATTCCATCCTATCTTCATATATGTTTCGTTCTCCACAAATATATCAGGATATGTCTCCAGATGTTCCATCGAAGGCTTAACAAGAATAGCACCATACAAATAAGCCTCAAAGTCCCGATAACATATCTCTCCCCAACCAAATGGACTAATGATTGCCTTAGATTGCTTTAGTTCGGAAAGATATTTACTCTTCCTTACTTTCCCCCCTACTTCCAATTTATATCC
>JBGTCB010001135.1:0-4764 GCA_041748995.1 Saprospiraceae bacterium
GATTATAATTGAACGGACCTAATCCCACCAGTGCAAAAGTAGCGGACCCATCTGAGAGTCCGTTACAGCTGACATCGTTCTTGAGACTGAGCGTAATTATTGAGGCTTCATCTTCCAAGGCATTGATTATCTGTGGCTGGAAAAACCAAACCACAAATAGTATAGATTTCAGGTAAAATTTGATCATAACACAAGGGTTTTGAAAGTTTAGAGAATAATTAATTTAAATCCTGTCCCTCGGTTGTTTGCCTTTTTCCGGTTATGTAGTATTTGTTATTCAGTGTGTAGTGTGTAATCAATATCGTGTGATTATTACCGGAAATGTATTAGTAGTATGTTAATTCATTTATAGAAATTTTTTTAATGGTGACAATATTTTTCCATCCTCCGGGATGATCGGAAGAATTAATCATAAGTATTTTAACCGGGAGGATTGAGCATTGTTTGAATGACCCACACAGGCATAGAATTAACTAGCCGCGCTGATCAATCAGCTATTTCCGATCGTAAATATCCTACAAGAGTTGGAAGTCAGATCAACAGTGATACTTTAAATCTTTAATAACATCCTGTTAGACCTGGCTATTCTACCCTGTTTGGATATCTATGATCTCCATCAGTGGTGTACTTATTCAGGGAGTCTTACTTACTTGAATTTATTGTACTGTCATGTTGATCACTGTCAGATGAGATTTTTGGCTGATTCTCTTTTTGACAGTCTCAGATTTCGAAGGTGGAAACTCTGCTAAAATCTGAAAATTAACATTAATTGATAGGTACTACAAAAACCAAGCTGCAAGAAGTAGAGAAATTATGTATGAATTTTCTCATAAATCATTTTTTTAAGTTAATTAATAGTGATAATGATTTCTTATGGAATCTTGTGTGCTTCGGTTGTCGTAATTTTTTGACAGCTGTACTGCCAATACTTCAGTGTGAAAAATGTAGAATCTCTTTAAGATCATCACTTAAAAAGCAAACTACAGGTAGCTAATAAAAGTAATTATTTCCCATATCTTCAATTTTCTATAGGTTGAAAAATAAATATCTCTCTAAGGTCTGGAGCTTGGCCGAAGACTATGGTTACTGTTGGACCTGTAGTAAAGTTAGAGACTTTTTTTCTAAGAATGCAACTACAGTGTTCAAAAATTTTAACATTTTTAAAAGAGTTAGTTGTAAAGTATTGATCGCGAATTAAGTACTACCAAAAAAAAATCTTTGGTCAACAAATTGTTCCACGGTAAAGTAGCAGGATCCGGGTTGATAGAACGGAGGTACCTGTGAATCCGGTTAAAACTACCAGGAGGTTAGTCAAATCGACGAAGATCCGACCGCTTTTATGACCACTGGGCACTATTCAGAGCAAGATAGTTTGTCTAATGTACCGGTTAGTTCAATAAATAATACAGAAGCTGAACAAATAAAATCTTAGTAACCAGAGCTACAGGAAGCATGATGGTGTAGCCAATATTTGGCAATTTATTTCCAGCTCTTTCAATAGCTATGTCCAAAATAGCCGGCTGATTGGCCACCATCCCGGTTAAGAAACTGAACGGAATTCTAACCAATTTAAATCCAACAGTAAGGGTAATAATGCCGGTGAGAATACTAATAATTACACTGGCTAAAAAGATGTAACCTCCTCCTCCTCCACTGATCGTACTTAAAAACGTATGACCGGAATTAATGCCAATTCCGGCCAAAAGGAGGGTCAGTCCGATCTGGCGTAAAGTCAGATTGGCACTGTAAGGCATCGTCCAGACGATCGGGCCTGTACGTCGTAATGAGCCTAGTATCAGGGCTACCACCAAAGGTCCTCCCGCAAACCCCAGCTTCAGGGTTGCTCCACCGGGCAGATTTATTTCAATCAATCCCAGCCAAAGTCCAAGAGCCATACCGAGACCAAATGAAAGAAGGTTAACATGACTCAAGTCTTCATAGGAGTTTCCAAAGAGGCGGGAGATCTTCGGGAGATCCTCCTTACGAGCTACCAACCGTACCTGGTCTCCCAGTTCCAGGATGGTGTCACCGGTAGCCAGGAGGTCAATATCACCCCGGCGGTATCGAGATATAATGGCAGAATACTTTTCCGTAAGATTGAGGGCGGCAAGTTTTTGTCCTGCTACTTTAGGATTGGACACAAAGATCCGGGCAGTCTCGTAGGCATGATCACCAACGATCAGGTCCGGGTCAACTTCTTCACCAAGCTGACTGACAACCCGGTCAATCTCGTCCTGATTTCCTACTACCCGGATCACATCATTTTTTTGGAACTGATGATCCCAGCTACTTAGACCAACTTCGCCATTTCGCAGGATGCGACCAAACACGACTTCCCAGTGATTTTCCCGAAGCAAATCACGCAGTTGCCGGCCAGCAAACTGGTCGGTCGTAATCCTTATAGTCGTATTTTTTATGCGCTGATCAATCGGGTAAAAGCGTCTCAGAAATTCTTCCTCCTTTGAATAATTGATCCGGAGTACACGCTCAATCAGGAAAATTGCCAGGATGATTCCAAAGACTCCCATGGGGTAACTCAACGAATAACCAACCACCGCTTCCCTTGAAAGTTGTTCGATCAACTCCGGACTACTTCCACTATGAGCAATAGCATCCAGAAGTCCTGCCAGAGCTGCTGTGTTGGTGGTCACCCCTGCAAACAAACCGGCGGATGTCGAAGCATTGAAATGAAAAAGGTAGTGCAATCCCACGGTGATTCCTGCGGATAGAATAAGCATCAGGATGACGAATAATACATCCCGTAACCCGTGTTGGCGGATGTTTCTGACAAAACCAGGGCCGCTCTGAAGGCCAATGGTATAAACAAAGATGCTCAAACCAAGGAAAATAATGGTTTCAGGTATTTGTAAACCCGGATCGAGTGCTCCAAATGCCAGTCCCACAAAAAGAACGGCTGCTACACCGAGTCCACCGCCCTTAAACCGAATATTTCCCAGCCAATATCCCAGAGCCGCTACGACAAAAAGAAGCAAAATGGGATTACCAATAAAAGTGTCAATCACCCCTAAAGAAATTGATTCAATCGGTAAAGGTAGGTCTTTCCCGAAATGGATCTTTTGTGATGATGAGTAAGATTTTGTCTGAATCATGAAATCCAAACCCTCAATTTTCTATCTTGAGTTCAAACAAATCTTTCATGAAAAGACGCTCGTTTGTCAGGAATTCCGCTATTTCGGCTGGAGGAATGTTTGCGGCTCCCCGTTATTCCCGCACTCCGGTTGACGAAATCAGAATATTGAATCCCAGGAACAGGGTACCGGTTAGTTTCATCATCGATGATAGTACACCTCTTGTCAACCTGGCTTATTTTGGCATTCCACAATTCAAGGAAGTATTTCCGGACCAATATCTGCAGGACTGGAGGAAACTTCCCAGAGAAATTCCCGATTCATTTGTACTTGAGTTTCTGGAGTGGTGCGATAGCCGGGGTGTGAAAGGTAAGTATAGTATGGTACCCTATCCGGCTTGCACGGGATGGCTTCACCGTTTTATTCCAGGTTGGACTAAGAAAGAATTGGAGGACAGTATAAAGATTGTGCGCGAGCTTGCGCAACCTAATTGGGATATTCATAGTGAAATGATCAGTCATACGAGGGTGATCAATACCAAAACCGGTGTTCCATTTCCGGAGGCTTCTCCTGACTTTATGGAAAATTGGGAATGGAGTCAAACCCGAAGTGCTGATGAACTCGGTGAATATATAGCTTATTCATTGCAGATTTTGAAGGAGGCAGGCCTGCACTGTGATGGGGTTACGACTCCCGGAGGATTTGGTCATCGGAATATTCCTAACCTTGCCCTGGGTACTCAATATGCAGTCCGCGAAGTTTATGGTGGGAAGATCGCTCATTTCTTCCGGGATGTGATTACAGATAGGGATAAGAGTGTAGTACCTCAGGTTTTACATGCAAAAGATCTGGATACGGGCGATGCCAGTTGTTCTGTACATATCATTGGTTGTACGGGTGATTGGTTTGGTGGTTGGGATGGACTGACCCCTGGAGATGCTGACCGTTTTATAACTCCCGATCTGAAAGACGGGCGCATGGTAGAGGTTATTGATTCGGGAGAGCCTGCTTTGATGGTTTGTCACTGGCCAGGCATTTATTACAACGGCGAAAAGTTAGGGTTTAACATTTTTAAAACCGTGGTGCAAAGATTGCATGAGAAATATGATCACCTGACCTGGTTGAAGCTGAGCGAGATCGCAGAATACTGGGCAGCAAAAGAACATACGAGAATCCTGTTACAAAATGAAGAGCTGGATCTCTATGCACCTTTTGCATGCGACAATTTTACCCTGGAGGTGCCAGGTAACTTCCGGAATCCGCAATTAGTCCATGGTGACGAAAAAGTCAGTCTGAAAAAAGAAGCCTCGACCAATTCACTGGGTAAAAATACCTGGACAACTTCGGGAGAAAAGATACTCTTATGCTTTGATTTACCCAGGGACACCAGCAAAATAGTTGCAGGTCTCTGAAGCGGCACCTCTTTTAGTTGAACCGACTGCATCGGTAGTAACCTGCCATTCTGTTTGAATTGACTGAGATTGGATCTTAATTTTTGCTGATCAGAATCTCTGGTAAGGCTCTTTCCATATCATATCATATCCCGGAAAACGGTGATTTTGCCAAATCATCGTTAACGGTGATTTTCAACTGTGGGTGATGTATGATCTTTGAAGAGATAATCGAATAATTTTAATTAATCTCAAAAAGATAGTCATACCATGAAAACTTTAAA
>JBGTCB010001136.1:0-2924 GCA_041748995.1 Saprospiraceae bacterium
CCCATCTCTCAGTTCATACCAGCCTCTTCCATAATCACAGCAGATACCATCTCCATAGCTGTCTTTCATAATCAGTCGGTAACAGCCTTCCGGCAGACAAATCGATTCCCGGATGATGGACCTCTTAAAGTCCTGGTAGCCTCCACCGGATCGAACATCTTTTCCGGTTGCATCTTTGATTTTCCAGGAAATATCACCAGCGTAATCGTCCGGTTTGATGACCAGAGTCAGTTTTGTACTTCCCTTGACAGATACTCCGAGAGAAAACTTATCATTCGCAGGATTTCCATCGGGTTTCCCATTCGGATTTTTAGTCGAGGCGGTTAATTGATAGTTGCCCGCCGCCAGATTAATCGATGGTAGCAGTACATTCACACTGGCCTTTGATGCCAATGATCCTGTCCACTGGTAATTTACTATTTTCTGGGTAGGGGTGCTCACCTCGATGGCAACAGAGGTTAATATGGCGGTGCCATGGTTCGTCATGTTGGCTTTTATCCGAACCACCGGATTGCAAGCGACCGTTTCAAGAGTATAGGTCAGATCTACAATACCAGCATCGGCTGCAGAACCAGTTTGACAAGGAGGACATGAACCTCCACAATCTACACCGGTTTCATCACCGTTTTTAATACCATCCTGACAGTTAGGGCCTACCGGGGTGCCACTGGTAGGGCAATTTGTCCGGCCTGGTTGAACTAATTGAACCCTGGAGGTAGCAAGGATCGTCCGCATATAGGCAACCTGCCCGCTCGTAAAAGCATTCATACAACCGTCATCGGTATAATCCATATAATTCATAAACATATCACCCTGGTTATTACATGATGGACTGGGGTGGGTCGGACATTCATAGTTCTCTTCTGCCTGATTTGGGGTATCGTTTATTCCATCATCAAGCAGGCAGCCATCCCCCCAGATATGGTCAAGTCCAAGATAGTGACCAACTTCATGGGTTAAAGTTCGCCCCAAATTAAATGGAGCTGTGGCACCCGAATTAGGTCCACCAAAAACTTCCGTTAACACTACGACACCATCTTCATCCGGATGTGGGAGGGATAAAGGGGTAGGCAGGTATGCGTAACCCAGTGCATCAATATCATGTGCCACCCATATATTCAGATATCTGCCCGGGTCCCACCCGGTTTTTCTTTTGATGGACAATTCATTGTTGTCGAAATTCTGATTGGTGGCATATCTGGTGATACCTGTAGTCGGTTTCCCTGCAGGGTCAACTGATGCAAGACAAAATTGAATTTGGCTATTGCTTACAGGAAATATGGCTGGTGTTTTTGCGGCATCGGTATTTTTGCGTAAAAAATCCCGATTTAGGGCGGCGATTTGAGAATGAATTCGATCCGTAGTTATATTGTTTAAATTACCAATCGGGTCATTGTTCCGGTGTACAATAATAATATGTACTGGAATTGTTAAAAGGGGTAAGTCAGCCAGATTTCTACTGGTAGTTTTATCCAGATTATTCATAGTAATCTGCCTTCCCTCGATGATCTGTGACTGGTATCCTAAGCGATTATGATACAATATTCCCATACGCTCATCGGTCAGACAGCGGTCCCTTTTAGCTGAAAGATCACCTAATTCGACCACTTTACGGATATCGGGATTATTTTCAAAAGAAATATCCTTTTTACATGAAGACATAATAGTCATCAGGCATGCCAATAGGCACGCATTTAAATGAACACGTTTCATAGATTTGGTTTTTTAGCTTTCGCCAGTGAAGAAATTATTATTGAGCACTTCTATCAACCTCGTTCATGGTAAAAACAATTTTCTCTGAAAATTTATTTAATAATATACTTCGCCTTACTTCGTTGATCGCCTGCCTGGCAGGCCATGGCAGACAGGTCAGTCAGATAGCTACGGCTATCTTTCTTCCAGCCTTGTCTGGCTTGCATCTTATTAAATTTTTACTCATTCAGAGGAAAATAGATCATTGTAAAATCTCTCTATGGTCATCTACATTTTCTTTCTTCTATGACAATAAAAACCGTGTAATCCCCTATGCAAACTGAAATATTTTTTCAGACTTCATTATTGATCCAGCGGTCAGGTCTGTCGAAGAGGCGAATTTGTAATTTGGTGATGGGGAAATCGATTCATTCCAATGCGATCAACAAATGGTGAGTGTACTTCACCCTTCCAAATTAAATTCACCTGAACATCAATTAAAGGAAAAATGATATGACAAGGAAGGAACGAATGGTAAACCCTGAGAAAGTCTTATTTCCGTTGGTTCACCACGATAAACACGGGGAAATACAATATTGCGTCTGTCGTACATATTTAATAAACTCAATTTTAACCGCTGCTGGATTTGCGGTCCTCCCCATTCAAAGACAGCAACCAAATCAAGTCGATGATATATTGGCATAATTAGTAGATCAACTCGATTCTCTTCTACCGTAAATTCTTCGAGAAAATAGTCAGAACGATCAAACAGTTCATAAGAACCCGGAATAAGATTGTACCGGGTACCACTGGCCACTTGCCAGGTCAGGCCCAGCTTCCACCTTTGATCGATATTCCACATACCCATCAAATTGAAGGTGTGTGGCACTTCAAATTCGTAGGGCACGATGTAGCCCAGATTTCTATTACTGAAGAATCGTGAACTCTTAGCAAAAGTATAATTGAGTTTCAAATTAATGTTTTCCTGCATATATTCGAAACTGCTTTCAATACCCCAACTTTCACCATCTCCGGTCACGATATCCTCCTCCCAAACTGAAGCATCCACATTGTCCAGCTGTCCAAAACTTAAATAACCCGGATCATCTTTAAAAGAAACCAGCCCCCACATTTTTTTGTAATAAACATTGCTACTCAATCTTGATTTCACCGACAACTGATGAGTCCATCTAAGATCGGTTGACCACGATTTTTGAGGCCTGATTTTCTTG
>JBGTCB010001137.1:0-9206 GCA_041748995.1 Saprospiraceae bacterium
ACCTTTTGTCCAGAAATTTTTCATCGCTGTATTTAGCGGAAGTAATTTTGGGTCTGGTTGATAAAGTTGCCAAAATAATGGAGGCCATGCATACAAGAATCAGGATGATCGTTGGCACTAACAATAGAGGATTGTCCAGAAGCTTGGGGACCAGGCTTGATATAATAATAGAAAGCATGATCGCATTGATGCTGAGCATAATATTTGCCTTATTATCTGCAATCCGGCTGAGGTTATTGTGGTTGCGAAGAGTCACTCTAAACATGGTTTCTACTCCCCGGTCTGATTTTTTCGGCAAAAAACTCAAACCGTTTTCATCCGTTTCTGCTTGTACTATGTTTTCAAAATCAACTAAGTTTTCCAGTTGCTTCTGCAATTTAATTTGATTTTTCCTTTTCCGGTCGGAGTATTTATTTCTTGCTATTGCAGTATAAAATTTATGTTCATCCAAAAAATTAAGATTTAGTTTTATCCAGTCCCTTTCAGAGAATCTTTTATCACCTTTGGTCTCCCATTCTGCACGTAAACGTCCGAGCGTATCAAAATAATTCTTACGACCGACATGAGCCGTATCCGCATCAAGTACGATTTTTTCAATAATATCCCGAGGTTCTTCCAGTCTATTTGTCGTAATGATGTAATGGGATATTCGATTAATTTTTTCATCAGATTGATGTTCTTTCCGGAGGAAATCGGTGGCGATCTCCGCTGATCGCTCTTCATGATTCTGCCAGCCATCCTTAAAGCCCAAATCATGAAACCACATAGTGATAGCTATATCTTCGAGATCTTCTTCACTAAGATTATGTTCCTGACCAAGCGCCACTGCGGATTTGACGGTTTGTTCAAAATGCGCTATCGAGTGAAATAGATAGGATTTGGCAATATATTTTTTTGAAAATTCCCTTGCGAATATCTCCGCTTTGCCGGCTAGTTCTGATATCGATTGCATCCCTTATTTCGGATTGTATACGTGTACTTTTGGAAATCTGTTTCGACCTTCATTGGCAATATACAAGATGCCGTTTTCATCAATCGTTATGCCTTCGGGTTGACCATGGACAGCAGGATCAAGATTGACAGATGCTTTCAACACACCAGTTTTGTTTACGATAATTAAAGCCTTTCCTACTGAAGACAGGATGTAAATGTCTTCATTCTCATCAACACAAATTGCGGAAGGTTTAAAATAATATTTCACCGGATCCCGGACCAATTTTCTTGCGATTATCTTACTGTCAAGAGATAAGAAGGGTTTACTATTCAGCTCTTTTGTCTTCAGATCAAAGCCAAAGATGGAACGGTGAGTTTTCTTATTACCTTTTCCCGCTTCCTTACATGCCACCAAAAGAACATCGGCCGAATGGAAATAGCCGAGTCCTTCCACATCATAACGGGAATTTAAAAAAGTTTTATATCGCGTTGTCTGTTTCAAGCTATCATACTGATAAATATCCCCATTACTGGAGATGATAAAGATATCATGATTAATCATTTGAATACCCTCATAATCAGCTTTCCTAGCAAATTTTTCGCTTTTGATCGTACGCCCATCTGCTTTACTAATGTGAAACACAATACCTTTTTCATCTTGAACAGCTAATAAAATCGAATCTTCCCGACCAGTTGACAATCCAGAAATTTCATGAAGATCCGATTCGACCCTAAGTGTTTTATCAGGTTTGTTTATATGGTAATTGTGCCGGCCAATCAAAACTTCATCTTCCAGTTGTTGAGATTTCTCAATAGTTTTATGAGAAATTGAATTCTGAATAAAATAGAGCCCTGAGAGAATAAGAGAGACGACCACTATTGTTTTGAATATCCGCATAACTTTGTCTAAGAATATTGTAAAAGTTCTTGAAAATGAGGATAAAGCCACTGTACTTTATATTGACTGTTTCCATCTTCACTTTTACTTCCTGTGCATCATTTCAGACGTTTATCAGCCAGGATCACCAAAAGATCCAAAGTAAGGAAAAAAATAATGCGACCCCGGTCCATTCGCTATATTTAATTGGTGATGCAGGTGGATCCTTACTTGGGAGCATTGCGCCGGCTCTCAAGGCATTACAATTGCAGTTGCAAGATGATGAAAATCGTAAGTCGCTCATTTTTCTGGGAGATAATATATATCCGCACGGAATGGTCCCGAAGAGTGATCCTACCCGGGAGGAATGCGAATATGCATTAAAAGTTCAACTGGATGTTATGAAGAACTTCAGTGGGAAGTCTTTCATTATTCCAGGCAATCATGATTGGCGACAAGGTCTGGAAGGACTTAAAAGACAGGAAGATTTTGTAGATGACTACCTCGATGATGAAAACTCTTTCCTGCCGCGAAGCGGCTGTGCCGGTCCGGAAGTCATTAGCCTGTCCGAAAATATCCTGTTAGTTATTGTTGACTCTGAATGGTGGTTGAGAGACTGGAATAAAGAACCGGAGATCAACCGGGGTTGTGAGGTCACGACACGTTCTGAACTTATTACTGAATTGTCCGATATTCTCAAGAAGAATCAAAGTAAGGATATTGTCCTGGCTCTTCATCATCCATTTTTTACTTATGGTATTCATGGCGGTTACTACACTTTCAAGGAACACCTTTTTCCTTTTATTGAAAAAAACAAAAAATTATTAATTCCGCTGCCTTTCATAGGATCCCTCTACCCACTATTGCGAGGTAATGCAGGCATTCGACAAGACCATAATTATCCTCCGTTTGCAGAGTTTAGAGATGAAATATTAAAGGCAACCAAGGGTATGCAAAATGTCATTTTCGTATCCGGTCATGAACACAACCTGCAATACATTGTCGAAGATCAACATCCCATTATTATTAGTGGCGCCGGTTCCAAAAACACGGCAATTCATCGTGGCAAATCATTGAAATTTGGAAGTAGCAAGCAGGGATTTGCCGTGCTTGATTTTTTTGCTGACGATGGCATCACTTTGCGTTTCTATGCAGCGGAGCCGGATGGTTCTGCTACCATTCTCTTTGAAACCCAGCTTCAGGGTTCAGCAGATCTACCCGTGACCAAAAACAGTGATCCCTCCATAAATCCTCAATATCAGGATACTTTTCCTGATTCGATCTTCGCTTCGATTTACCCTCAAAATGATGTCGAGAAAAGTCGCTTTTATCAGTGGTTTTGGGGTAAATGGTATCGATCTGTTTATGGGGAGAAGATTCAGGTGCCCACGCTCGACCTTACTTCTTATCATGGAGGTTTGTATCCTACTCGGCGAGGTGGGGGAACGAATACCTTAAGTCTCAGGCTAAAAGATGATGATGGTCATGAGTATCTTCTGAGAGGCATGCAGAAAAATGCAATAAGTTTGCTCCCATCGGTCCTTCAGAACACCTTTGTGACCGTTCTAATGCGGGACTTCTTCACTACTGCCCATCCTTATGCTGCCTTTGTGGTTCCTAAGCTGGCAGATGCTGTGTCTGTCTATCATGCCAATCCAAAGTTATATTATGTGCCCAAACAAGCTGCACTTGAACCATTTAATCAATCGTTCGGTGACGCACTTTATCTTTTTGAAGAGAGAGCATCAGGAGATTGGCAGGAGCTGGCAAGCTTCGGAAATTCCAAAGACATCATCGGCACAGATGATCTGCTGAAACGACTGCGGCGAAATGACCGGTATCGTTTGGACCGGGACTACATTATACGGTCCAGGTTATTTGATCTGGTCATTCAAGATTGGGACCGGCATCAAGACCAATGGCGCTGGGCTGAAATTACAGATAACAATGACAAAGACATCAAATATTATCGTCCAATACCCAGAGACCGGGATCAGGTATTTGCACACTTCGATGGCTTTCTAACCGGATTGGCGACCCGGACAGTGATCAATCTTCGGCCCATGAAAAAATTTAAACCGGATACGAGAAAGGTGCATTGGTTGACCTGGGGAACCCGCCACTTTGATCGTCGTTTCCTCAATGAAGCCTCCTGGCCTGAATGGCAGGAGCAGATCAAAAATATCAAAGTGAATCTTACGGATGCGGTTATAAGTGAAGCTTTGCAGACTTTACCAGATAGGATTTATCAACATGGTGGTGGGAACATTGCAAAAGTGCTCAAATCGAGACGGGAAAATCTACCGGGTATGGCTGAAAGACTTTACGGGTTTCTGGCAAGGAGTGTCGACGTTGTCGGCACGGACGATCAAGACTACTTTTTAGTAGAAAGATTGGATTCGAAATCAACCCGGGTGAGTGTCTATAACCATCGTGACCGTGAAACTGAGCATCTGATCTATGAGCGAACATTTGAAGTAAGGGAAACCAGAGAAATTAATCTTTACGGGTTGGATCATGATGATTATTTTGAAATTTCAGGTGATGGGGATAACAGGATAAAAATTCGTCTGATTGGAGGCAATGGAAAGGATCATTTTAGGGAAAAGTCATCATCTCCAAATAAAGGTCAAATATTGGTCTATGATGATCTGGGAGAAAATGTAGTTGAAATCGGTACAAATATAAGGGATAGGCGCTCGAATATCCACGATCAAAGTGAATACAGATTTACGGACTTTCAGTATAGCTACACTTTGGCATTACCCTTCGCATCCTATATGTCCGATGATGGTTTTTTTCTTGGAGGCTTAATTGGCCATCAGGTTCCTGCATTCAAGAAATATCCCTATGGGCAAGGCCATTTTTTTAATGTCAACTATGCTTTTGCAACGAATGGTTACCAAATTTCCTGGAAGGGAAGATTTGTCAATGCAGTTGGTATGTGGGATTATCGACCCAGTTTATTATATCAGACACCCCGGTACACGACTAATTTTTATGGGCTGGGTAATGAAACCGAATCGGTCAATAACCGTGATTTCTACCGTGTACGTACCAAGATTTTCAAAGTCACTTCCGGTTTTGTCAGGCAGTATAATGGAGGATCTTCTATTGCCATCGTTCCTCAATTTGAAGAAGTAAAGGTTGAAAATACCGATGATCGTTTGATCAGTGAAATCAGTAGTACTTTGCACCCTGAAGTGTTTCAAAACCAAGCCTATGCCGGCGTCGATATCGTTTTCAACCATGAGCAAAAATATCCTGCTGTCTATCCCGTTAATGGTCTGAAATTTAATGGATCAATTGGCTGGAAGCATAACCTGAGTGTGGTCGAGAGATCCTTTATCCGGCTAAGTCAATCCCTGACATTTTATATACCTGTGAACAGAAATCAGACTGTCGTTTATGCCACCCAGTTTGTCGCGAATCAGATTGTAGGAGATTTTGATTTCTATCATGGTATTACAGTGGGAGGATTGACCATTTTGAGGGGACTTAGACCGGAAAGGCTGACCGGTAGGGCAAGTCTTGCTCACAGCAACGATTTGCGAATTCCTCTCTTTCACGTTAGGAACAATCTCCTACCATTTCTTGTTGGAATAACCGGTAGTTTTGATCATGGCAGGGTATATACAGAAAAATTAGAAAGTACGGATTGGCATATTTCTTATGGGGGCTCTCTCTGGATTAATTTTCTAAATGCTGCTGTGATCAGGGCTGGCTGGCACTATAGCATTGATGGCGGCCGGGCTCTCATTGCATTGGGATATGCCTTTTAGGGCCTTAACCGTTAAGAAATTAATCTGTTGAACTTTGTATTGTGCGTGGTTTTGATTCTATGGGAAAAAGGTCTTAAAGAAGCACCCTAATAGAACTTCAGGTTTGAGAGATTGGGAGAATGTCGTTGGCAACAATAGCATGAAAGTGTGAAATATACGTTACATACAGAAGATATAAAGAAAATACCCTATGCCTGACGTGATCCAGATTAGACCATCGCTAAGAAAAGCGGCCGAAATTTTGGGTGAAGCCCGTAAGGATATGGGTTTGAAGGATTTCCCTTTTGAGTCAAATCTAAGTATGGAACCACTGATCAATAAATGGATGAGTGATTTTAAGTACAGAGAAGACCGACTACATCTACTCTACGAGCAAATCAAACTATACGCTGAAGAACACCCCTCCATACTCAAGTCATATTCGAATGTTTCTTCATTGGTTGCAGATCACCATTCGATCGTACATCTCTTGTTCAGCAGTATTTTTCCAGTGGCTCTATCAGAAAAAACTTATGGTTATGCCGCTCCTCCCTTTATGATGGAGCCTTTTTATATCACGACAGGCTTGCAGAATCTTCTGTCTGATGCTTCCGCACAGTTAAGGTATGAGCAGTTTTCAGAATTTGACAAAATTTCTTACTCTGTCAGAGCTTGTCTGATCATTCTTGAGAAATACTATAATACCCCACTCGACAATGTCCTTCCTTTTTTATTTAGCCTGAAGTATGAGGGCACAAACATGGTGAGGTTTTATAAAACAACCTCGATGTTAGATTTTCTTGAAGTGAAGGTAAGAGGTACACCGCCAGATATCTCCGGAGAGAAACTTGATTATTTATTAAAACACATCAGCGATACAGAGCTGTGGCTGGAAGTCTTCTCACCGGAAATATTTTATTTTGAAGGTTTTTTCCTCGCTTTAATGAGTGAAGTAACGGAAGTGGAAACCCTATCCCGGCTGAGAAAATTGTTACTGACTTCAGATTCATTTTTAGATTTTAATACTGCAAAAATGGTGGCTAATCTGACCAGAGTTTATCTGTCCATGGCCGAGGTAGAGGTTGGAATTTTTGCATTTGATTATCCGTTGGAGACATCTATGGCTCATCGCTATAATATACATTATCCGATCATCGAGAATCAGCTGAATGATATTCTTTTGTTGAATGAAGAAAATATTTATGCAAATGCATGCAGGGAAAACCGCATGCAGATAATATCAAATATAGAACAACTGGAGAACCGTTCGCAGGTTGAAAACAGATACCTCGAAAGAGGCTTTAAGAGTCTGATGGTGATTCCTCTCCGTGACCACAAAAAGAAGGTCATTGGCATCATGGAACTGGCCTCCCCAAAACCCTATGTTTTTACTCATGTTAAGCAGCTAAAATTAAAAGAGATATTACCACTATATGATGTGGCAGTAGAAGATAGTCGTAATGCTGTTGATAATAATATTCAAAACATTATTCAGGATCAATTTACCAACATTCACCCGAGTGTCCTGTGGAAATTTAGTGATGCGGCATTTAATTATTTAAATAACCAGACTGAAGGTGATGAATTACGTCAGATTGAACCAGTAGAGTTTCATGACATATATCCCATTTTTGGTCAAATAGATATCAACAGTAGCACAGCTCTCAGAAACGAGGCAGTTAGAAATGACTTAATTAAAAATCTTTATCTGGTTGCTGAGATTCTTGATGAAGCATATTTACATACTAAGTTTTATTTACTCAAGAAACTATCGTTTGAGGTTGCCGGAATATTAAGTAGTATCAAAAGTGCTTTCGATATTAATCAGGAGACTTTGGCTAATGATCTACTTATAAGTGAGATCCACCCGGTGCTGGAGGAAATCAGAACACAACACCCGGGTCTTGAACATGCTATCAGTCGATATTTCGATGTCCTTGATCCAATTCAGAAAATTGTATATGAAGGTCGGAGAGATTATGAACTTAGTTTGAACAGGATCAATCATATCATCTCAAGGAATCTGGAAAAGGCCGAAGTAATTAATCAGAAGATCATACCTCACTATTTTGAAAAATTAAAGACCGATGGTATTGAATATACGATGTACGTTGGCCAATCAATCTTACAAAAGGACGTTTTTAGTATTCATCAGCTGCATAATTTAAGATTATGGCAACTGTACAACATGGTCGAAATCTATCATCAATTGGAAAGAGTACGGCCAGGTTTACCGATTGAAATGACCGTTTCATTCCTGGTTCTGGTATTTAATAGCCCATTAAATATTAGTTTCAGGATGGAAGAAAAGCGCTTTGATGTAGATGGAAGTTACCATGCACGATACGAAATATTGAAGAAACGAATTGACAAGGCCTATTTAACCGGATCAGGCGAACGTCTGACCCAGAAAGATAAACTTGCGATAGTCTACCTTCATGAACGGGATAAGGAAGAGTATTTGGAGTACCTGCAATTTTTAATTGATGAAGACCTTCTTGAACCTGAGATCGAAGATCTTGAGGTTGAACGGGTGCAGGATGTACAGGGTGTAAAGGCCTTACGAGCCACTTTTCGGAAGCGGAGTGGTTAGCAGATCGGAACAAATATTTCTGTTGCATGGGGAATGTGCAGCTATTCTGTGGCTATCTATCGGTGGGCAAATAAGATAATCAGAAGCTCACAACCGGTGGACAGGGAAATATTTCCAGACAACAAGACTACCATGAGATTATTTTCTCCAATTTTCTATTTTGTGCAGAAATAGAGAAACATGAAAATAGTCAAACGCGTGCTTATTGCATTGCTGGTCATTTTAGTATTAATTCAATTCATCCGGATCGATAAAACAAACCCGGTGGCAGATCCAAACCAGGATTTTATCACCGTCATGCAACCACCAGCTGATTTGGCAGATATTATTAAAATTTCCTGCTATGATTGTCACTCGCATCACACCATTTATCCATGGTATACGAACATTGCCCCTTTCTCTTTCTGGATTAAAGATCATATTAATGAAGCAAGACGACATTTGAATTTCTCCGAGTGGACAACATACGATGACAAGAGGGCTCATCATAAACTGGAAGAATGTTATGAGGAAGTATTGGAAGGTCATATGCCTTTACCCTCTTACCTCTGGCTGCATAGTGAAGCGAAACTTAGTGATGATCAGAGAAAATCACTCGCTATCTGGTTCGAAAGTCAGTTAAGCAGATATAATCCGGATTAGGCCTTCAGATTTTGGATTTCTTTATTCGTTCGAGGTCCCGGCGGGTATCTTTGTCTTTGATCGATTGACGCTTGTCATGCATTTTTTTACCCTGAGCCAGTGCCAATTCGACTTTGACAAGTCCTCTTTCATTAAAGTAGACTTTGTAAGGTATCATGGTAAAGCCCTTTTCTTTAGCCTTCCTTTCTAGTTTTTTTAGTTCTTTTTTATTGAGCAGTAGTTTTCTTTCCTGCTTGGGATCAGGTATAAAATGATGGGTCATCTTATATTCAGCGATGTAGAAATTTTTGATATAAAGCTCACCTTTTCTAAATAAGCAGTAGGCATCGCCAAGATTGGCATTTCCCTCCCGGAGTGATTTAACTTCTGCTCCAACCAGAATAATACCGGCTTGATAGGT
>JBGTCB010001138.1:0-3654 GCA_041748995.1 Saprospiraceae bacterium
ATGGAATTTCATCGGTGGCAAGGATGGAGAAAATGTACACCATGACACCTACGAACTAACCCGGATTGTTGGTGCAATGGAAAAGAAATTTGAAAATGCCAACCCGGCAGAAATGAATACCAGTGAAAAAGAAGACTATGCACTCTACCTTACTTATAAAAAAGAGGTCGATGAAAAAAGGGAAAGTGCATCAGCACAGGTTGCCCAGTTTGACCAGATACTTACCTATGTAAATTTTGCCATAAAAATGGCGAAAGAAGCAATCGGTGATGCTCCAATCACTCCGGAATTGTTAGATAATCTTGATGATACAAAATACGGGATGGTGAAAGCGTTCTTCGATCAACTTCTACCTCAAATGGGTGATTTCGAAGGTAATATTGATGACCTGGAACAACTCATTGTTAGCGACCTGCAGGAAGCACTTGATCATGAAAAAAATAAAGTTGAATACAGTTATAATCCGGATTTCAATCCCAGGAGTATTGTTAATGACAACTACGAAGATAAATCCGAGCGATATTATGGAAATGCGGATGTTAAAGGTCCCGATGCATTTCATGGAACACACGTAGCCGGAATCATTGCTGCTCAGCGTGGAAATGACCTGGGTATTAATGGAGTGGCAGATAATGTGCGGATTATGGCTGTTCGGGCGGTACAGATGGGGATGAGCGAGACAAAGATGTGGCGAATGCAATCCGCTATGCTGTAGATAATGGAGCCCATATCATCAACATGAGTTTTGGCAAAGGTTTTTCACCAGAAGAAATTGAAGTCGAGAAAGCCATCAAATATGCAGCGAAAAATGATGTATTGCTGGTCCATGCCGCAGGTAATGCTGGTCAGGATAATGATGAAAACGATAACTACCCTAATGCTACCTTTGATCATAAGCGCGGCCTTTTTGGAAAGAAGAAAGCAGCTAACTGGATCGAAGTAGGTGCGCTAAACTGGAGAGGAGGTGAAGACATGGTAGCCAGTTTCAGTAATTATGGCAAAGAGAAAGTGGATGTCTTTGCACCAGGACAGGAAATCTTTTCGACCGCTCCAGATGGATCTTATAAGGAAGCATCCGGCACCAGTATGGCTGCACCCGTAGTTGCAGGTGTCGCTGCCGTATTAAAGTCCTATTTTCCTGATCTTAAAGCAAAGGAGTTGAAAGAAATCCTAACGCAAAGTGCCCGACCATATAATGGAAAAGTTAAAAAGCCAGGTTCAGGTGAATTGGTACCATTCAATAATCTTTCAACCAGCGGTGGAGTCATCAATCTCAAAACGGCGGTGATGCAGGCTATGATCAACAGCGGTCAGGGTGACAGCATACCTGCTTCGGCAAAGTCAAAGGAAAGAGCATAAACGATCAATAGATCTGGACGGCCCGAATATAATCTCCCTCCAGGTTTTCATTCATGATACGGATAATCTTGTCCTTGCTAATGCTAAGTTCATGGCGCAAAGGAGCACTATTGATCATCACACTCAAAGTACCTTCCCTGAATCGGATGTCGGTAGTATACTCCTGAATTGTTGGTCCGAAACAGCGGATCCAGGTTTCTTTAATCCGGATCAACAGGTATTTATCCCTGATCTGAGGTGTCGCTACCAATTGGCGCAGGATTTCTTTAAGAGTTTGTTCGTTTTTACTCATAAACCAATTTATTGTCTCTTCCGTCACCCGGGATTTCAAATTTTTTTACCTCTGTAGGATGACTGTCCAGCATGGCACCAATCCGATCCCATTGGGTATCGGTAATGAATAATTGTCCGAAATTATCACTTAAAATAATGCTTAGCAATCGATCTACCCGATTCTGATCGAGTTTATCAAAAACATCGTCAAGTAGCATAATAGGCTGATCATGGAGTTTTTGTCTCATAAAGTCCAGCTGAGCCAGTTTAATAGCAAATACCAGACTCTTTTTCTGTCCTTGCGATCCGTAAGTACGCGCATCCATACCTTTAATCAGACAGTCAATAGCATCCCGGTGCACTCCTGCAGTGGTTCGGCAGCTAGCGCGGTCCCGGGAAATGCTCCGTATGCTTAGATCCTTGAAAGAGGCCTCCGCCAGTTCCGATCTATAATGCAGATTAACTTCCTCTTTCCCTTCACATAAAATTTCGTAATAAGACTGTACCCGACCCAGCATTTGTTCAAAAAAATCTCGTCTTTGCTCAAAGATAAACCGGGCAGGAGCAGTCATTCTGATATCATATGTGTCTAACAACATCGAATCAAAGTTTCCCTGCTCCTGAGCGCTTTTCAACAAGCTGTTTCTTTGCTTCAATAACCGGTTATATAAAACCAGCTGTTCCAGATATTCATGATTCACCTGCGATAAAGTAGTATCGGCAAGTTTCCGGCGCTCGCTATTCGAAGCATTGATCAGGTTGAGGTCATCCGGTGTGATCATGACGACCGGCATGAGACCTATATGGTCAATCGACCTGGCCACGACCGTGTCATCCTTTTCAATACTCTTCTTTTTCCCCTTTGGAAATTTTATCACGATTTTAAATTGGCCGCTATCTTTCATCAGATGACCCTGCAATCGAAAAAACTGTTCATCATCCCGGATCAATTGGTGATCAGACAAGGAGAAATTGCTCTTAGTCATCGCCAGCATATAAATTGCATCCAGCAGGTTCGTCTTTCCTACTCCATTTCTGCCGTGGATCACGTTTAACCGTGACGAAAATTCGAATTCGGCCTCATGATAGCTTTTGAAATTGTGCAGTTTAATTGACTTTAAGTGCAAGATCTTACCTATTGGGAGGCACAAAGCTACAAAGAACTAAGCCGGCTTTGCTAAGGTATCATCTGCAAAAGAAATAACCTGTACGAGCCATGTCATCCGGCAATGGACCTGGCCTTAAATAGTAACAAAGAACCCGTTAACCGGAGGCTACACCATAATTTGTTTCAAAGCTTCTCCAAACTTCTGAAGATCTTCTGTTTTACCGGTACTTATCCGGCACCAGTCGGTCAGTGGTGGGAATGGTCTGCCGACCTGTACTTTCTTTTCCGCCATTTTCCCGATTAGTTGCTGAACCGGCCGGCCGGTATGGAAAAAGACAAAATTACAGTGTGATTTTACATAGCGTAAACCAAGCTCATCCAATACGCTATAGATGTACTGTTTCCCTTCCTGATTTTTTTGGATACTGTTTTCGTAAAATGAGTCATCTTTAAGAGCTGCCAGAGCAGCATAGATCGCCAGCATGTTGGTATTAGCCATCACATTTGGCCGGATTCTTTCCGCAATATCCGGCCGGGCGATCAGATAGCCTATCCGCAAACCAGCGAGACCATAGACCTTGGAAAAAGTCCTTGAAACAATGAGATTAGCCCCTTCCTTCACAAGTTCAACCATGGATGGATAATTTTTATCTTCGATAAAATCAGCATATGCTTCATCCGAGAAAACAATAGTCCGTTTCGATAAGGTCCAGCAAAAGTCGCGAATGCGGTCAGCGGGTATAATGGTTCCGGTAGGATTATTGGGGTTGCAAACAAAAACCAACCTGGTCTGGTGATTTACCCGCTTCTCCATCTCATCCAGATCATGTTCGAGATCTTCATTAAGGGGAACCCGGTTTATATAAGCTCCAAACTGTTCAGCATAAGAAATCAACGACAAATAGGTGGGATCC
>JBGTCB010001139.1:0-4340 GCA_041748995.1 Saprospiraceae bacterium
ATCCTCCATGGCTATTGCAGCCTTTAGGTGCTGAACCGTCTGAACTTCCACAACTTCCACAACTCATATTATTGGTTGTTTATAATGTCAGCATAGCCCTCAGGCTAGCTTCCTCGTTACGTAATAAATAATGTATCCTTATGCTGGAATCGAGCATGAGAATCTTACTGTTTATGTTTCTCTCCAGGTGAAAAATGTTTTCCTCTATCAACTTGATCATTGATTCTATTGCCAGATGATTCACGATATTGCTCATTTTGATCATGGCTTCCTTTTCCTTTTCCAGCAGTTGTATCTGACGTTTTGGACTGAGGTTGAAGAGCAGCATTTCTCTTAAAAAGTGGATTCCATAAGACATGAAAGCCTTTTGTGACTCGCGATTTAATTTGGCAAACTGATCCACCCACTGATTGAACTCGAGACCCGAACCCTTGTAGGTCAGTCGCATCCAATCAAGCCATAGATCAGCAATTTTTTGATTGGCATGTTCGATCAACGTCAAAGCAGAATTTACATTACCCCGGGCCAGGAAAGAAATCTGAGTGGCAGATTCGAGATCGAGTTTGCACCTTTTTTGTAAATATTCAGAAAGAATCTGATCCGGTACCGGTTTGAAAGCAATAATCTGACACCGCGATAAAATTGTATTCAGAATACTCTCCTGACTCTCAGCTAATAAGATGAATACGGTATTATCCGGAGGTTCTTCAAGTATTTTCAGTAGTCGATTACCCATTTCACCTAACAATTCCGTCATCCAGATAATCAGTATCTTATGACTGCCCTCATAGGTCTTTAGTCCAAGTAATCTTAGTATACGGTCACATTCAGCTTTCGTGATGTTACCCTGTTTGTTTTCCCCATCAAATGAGCGGTACCAATCTTGCACATCCTGATATGTGCCATTCTTCAGAAACGCTCGCCATTCAGTAAGAAAGTCACCACTGGTAGCTTTGCTGCCGATAGTTGGATAGGTGAAGTGAATATCGGGATGAATATGTTGATGAGCTTTGTGACAATGATTGCATTGACCACAGGGACCACCAGGGTTTCGGTTGGTGCAAAGAATATACTGTGCCAGAGCCACAGCCATCGACAAGGTCCCATAACCGGTAGGTCCGAGAAAAAGCATGGCATGAGGCAGACGCCCACCCTCTACTGATTTCAGCAGAGAGTCTTTAATATCATCCTGAGCTAAAACCTCGTTAAACAGCATTTTCTTTTAATTCTGTTTAACCGACATCCAGTTTTAAACGATGTCAAAGGATATAATCGTGATGAAGGGATCCAGAAACCAATGAAAACAATCCGCCCAATGGCATCATACGATGACCATTATTCCGGAATAATGTTACTTGAAATCCTCAACGTTTACTAACTATTTCAATTTTTATCAGGAACCTATCTTCATCTACCTCTGGTCAAACTACCCATAAGTATCGTTCTACATCCTTTAACCCTCATCATTTACGATGTCGGCATTAACCTGTAAAATTATGAAAAATGATCAGTGGTTTAAAAAAACCTTTTATGATTGTATGTTTGTCCCCGTTGATCAGGTGGTTTGGTAGCTTTATCCTTCATTAAGGTCTATCTTTGAAGACATATAGTAGTACTGATATGAGAGTGGCAATATATAGAAAAGCAAACTTTAATGCGGCACACCGATTATACAACCCTGACTGGACTCATGATCACAATATGGAGGTGTTTGGCATTTGTACCAGCCCCAATTTCCATGGTCACAACTATGATCTGGAGGTCAAGGTAATAGGAGAGGTTGATCCGTTGACGGGTATGGTTATCAATCTAAAGACCTTGTCTGAATTAATTAAAAAGGAAATTGAAGACCGGTTTGATCATAAGAATCTCAACCTTGACACCGACGAATTTCGAGATCTTAATCCAACGGCAGAAAATATTTGCTTCGTTATTTGGGAGATTCTCCGGGAAAAATTGGATCCTAAGTATGACCTCGCCATCAGACTTTATGAAACACCACGAAATTTTGTAGAATATCCGGTGTAGATTGGATTACCGCTTATTTAACCGAAATGTTTTGATCACTTTATTTCTCTTGTCAACCAGTCTGACCAGATAGAAATCTCTTGGCATATTGCTGATATTGAAGCTGGCACCCGGAAAGGAATTGAATCTTCGTAATTCCTGTCCGATCAGATTGAATATGACCACCTGATCTACTCTATCGTAGTCTGTCAACTGGAAGTAATCAAGTGCAGGATTCGGATAAATTTTAATTAAATCAGCTCTGATATCTGTTGTAGCTGTAACCTCATTAAATAAAAATTCACCGATGACCATGTTCTCTGGGTTGTCCACTTCCTTCACTATGACTTTGATTCTGGCACCTCCCTCAATACCACCTGGACGAATATGTACATCAAGCATGGATGAGTCACCTGGAGCCAGCGTTAGAAGGAATTCCGAAGGGGTTGAATCGGTTTTTTCAGAATAACATGCGTTGATATCACAAATGGCACTTGTCCAATACATAGAAATTGCTTCAACCTGACGGACCCACCGTATAGTTATTGGTTCGGTGCCAATATTCGTAACATACGAATGTGCTACTGTTTCAAATTCAAGCGGGTCGGCATCCATCATAACAAGATCAGGATTCAACCGGAGAGTAACCTGAGCCGAAAGTTGAAAATTGACAAGAAATAAAAGGACTAAGAGTAGAATTTGCTTCATTCAAGACTTTTAAATTCGAAATAATATCACTAAAGGTTCCCTAAGGGCCACTAAAATAAGGGATTTTCATTCTAAATACTGCTATGTGCTTAGTTTTAACGTTTGCATAACTGCGGGTTTCCGCTAGAATGCAGCCCAAAACACATGCCAGTTTTTTTGATTCTTTATTTGTGGAGGATCTTTTAGTGTTGTACCTTTTCTTTTTGAAAGAAACCATTGCATGAAAATCGTTATTCTTGGAAATGGAATTAGTGGGATTACTGCTGCAAGGTTTATCCGAAAGCTTAGTGATCATGAAATCGTTGTCATATCGCGAGAATCCGACTATTTTTTTTCCCGGACGGCTTTGATGTATCTCTATATGGGGCACATGAGATTTAAGGATGTGCAGCCCTATGAACCTCATTTTTGGGTGAAGAACCGAATTGATTTATTGCGTGCAGAAGTCCGGAACATTGATTTTGATCAAAAACTTGTACATTTCAATCCGGACTTTAAGCCATCGGACACCGAGTTAAGCGGACCTCCTTCCAGTCTCTCATATGATCGCCTAATCCTGGCTCTTGGATCCGCGTCTAATAAATTTGGCTGGCCTGGCCAGGAGCTCGATGGTGTTCAGGGACTCTACTCTCTTCAGGATGTAGAAAACATGGAAAGACGAACTACTGGTATTTCAAGAGCAGTTATTGTGGGTGGTGGTCTGATCGGCATTGAAATGGCTGAAATGTTCCACTCCAGGCATATACCGGTGACTATGTTGGTGCGGGAAAAGAAATACTGGGATATGGTTTTACCAAACGAAGAATCCGAAATGGTAGGGCGACAGATTCTAAAACATGAAATCGATCTTCGTCTCTCAACTGAACTGAAGGAAATAAAAGGAAATGCCCGTGGTCAGGTAGTGTCGGTTGTAACATCAGAGGGAGATGCAATACCTTGTGAATTTGTAGGCCTCACTGCCGGGGTACACCCCAATGTAGGCTGGTTGAAAGAGACGATCCTGGATGTCGACCGGGGTATACTTGTGAATGAATATCTGGAAACCAATATTCCGGATGTCTATGCCATAGGTGACTGTGTCCAGATTCGGAACCCCAAAGAGGGAAGGAGTAATATTGAAGCCATCTGGTACACAGGACGAATGATGGGTGAGGTTGTAGCCCACCAGATTTGTGGTCAGAAAATAATCTATGACCCGGGAATCTGGTATAATTCAGCCAAATTCTTCGACATAGAATATCAGGTGTATGGTCAGGTTCCTGTCAATATGCCCGACCACATGGATACACTTTATTGGGAGCATTCGAAAGGTGAACGGAGTATCCGTCTGGTCTTCGGGAAAGAATCCGGAACCATCCTGGGGTTTAACCTGATGGGTATTCGTTTTCGTCAGGAGGTTTGTGAAAAGTGGATTCATGAAAAAACACATATTGAGACGGTCTTAAAGAATCTTTCCTTAGCCAGCTTTGATCCTGAGTTCTTTCCAAAATATCACAGAAATGTCATACAGCAATACAACAGGAAAAGCGGAACGGATATTCCTGACAAACGGAAACGTCGATTCGACCTTGTTTCCATTTTCTTAAATAAATAGCCATGAACGAGAAGGTTTATCCCAGTATGTC